>JAHJSK010000057.1 GCA_018830365.1 Patescibacteria group bacterium
CGGCAGGCAGGGAAAAACTTGTCCCGATAACTTTGTTATCGAGGATCCTCGATAAAATCGGAAAAATTGTCAAAGAACGCGGCGAGCCCGCTTGCGGGCGAGCCGCTCCAGAAGGAGAACCTCTGGTTCCCTACGGGGCAAGTAAATTACGGGGGCTTTCCTTCGCCGCCTGCGGCAGCGAAAAATATTCGAGCTAATTTCAATATACGCAGCCAATTGTAAGGTTTAGAGCTTCAGTTTTGCTCGTGGTTTTAAAAATTAACTCGAGCGCGCAACGACAAAGAACTCCTTTTTTTTATATCAGTCGCTTCAAAAGGCTGGTTATATATTGATATTCAAGCCGTTGATACCAGACAAAGATGGGAATATTAAAGGAAATGTTGATGCCGATTTAGTTCTTCAAGCGATGATAGATTACGAAAATTATTACAAAGCCGTAATTGTCACTGGCGACGGCGACTTTTACTTTTTGGTTAAATATTTATTTTGAGATTATGGCCACAATAGTAAACAGACAGCCTGTTAGATTAGCTATTTTTTAGATTTTTTATTTAGACTACGAAGCAGATTTTAGCGGTTAAAAGGTGAAATTTAACTGAGAAAAAAGGGTGCAAAAAAAATAAATAAGAATATAAAGGCGAAGCAAAAAATCTTTTTAGCGAAGTATCCGCAAAAGAAATCGGGTTTAGGAAGTTCCAACAAGCCAACAAAAACTTTGAATATCGCATTATCTTTGACACCTCGCTCCAAAAACTTCAACAAGAGCTATGTGAGACGATTCGCTAATTTTGATTAAAATCAAAATAATCAAAGATAGCCAAACTACAAAAAATATGCTATATTGATAGTAGGTTTATGTTGCGCCAATTTGTAAAAGGAAAAGTTTATGTTTTTATAGACGCTGAAAATGTGTTTTACTCCCAGCGAACTTTGGGCTGGAAATTTTCGTATGCAAAGTTGATAGATTATTTGAAAAAGGAGTGTGGCAATGACATGAAGTGTTTTATCTACAAAGGAGTGGACGAGTTCAATACGGGACAGAGGAAGTTTTTGGATATGCTTGAGATAAACGGATATATTGTCCGCACGAAGGTTGTAAAGAAAATAAAAGATCACGAGGGTGGCTATCGTTGGAAGAACAATCTTGATATGGAGCTCGCTTTTGAAATGGATGATATAAAAGAAAAATATGATACTGCTGTGCTTTTGTCAGGCGACAGTGATTTTGCCGTGCCGATTGACCGAATAAAAAAGGCAGGAAAGCGGATTATTATAATGTCCACCAGAGGTCATATCTCAAAAGAGTTGCTGGAAAGAGCCAAGTATATTGACCTTCGTAAGCTCAAAGACGAAATCAGCCAATAAAAAAATCTGGAGCTATCCTCGCGGATACTCCAGAGTGTCATCACATTGTCAGTATAGCAAACTGTCAAACCCTGTCAATAGCCATGGGGATAAAAAAATAGTGAGTAGTGGGTGGGGTAGTTTAATTTTTCAACCAAAATATCGTCGGCTGATATTATTTTAGTATTTTTTAAAATTTTTTTAATCTTGTTTTTGATTAAAGAATAATGAGTGCAACCAAGAATTAACACATCAACTTTATTTTTTAAAAAAGGTTTTAGATATTCAGCAAGTATCAAATCTAATCCTTTCCAATTCAATTTTCCCTCTTCTATGATAGGCACCAAAAGAGGAGCTGGCTGGCAAAAAACTTTTGTTTTTGGATTTAGCTTTTTTAATTCTTTCTCAAAGCTTTTTGATTGGCAAGTAGCTTTGGTAGCCAAAACTCCAACTTTTAAATTGGAGCTTTTAATAGCTGAAATTTTTGATGCAACAAAATTTTGAGAAACAACTTTTTCGCAAAGAGGAATGGTTACTCCTAAAATTTTTCTTTTGGGATATTTTTTAAATAAATCCCCACACCTTTGAAGATCTTTTAAAACTTGAGCCGAAGCCGTATGACAAGCTAAAATTATTAAATGACAACCTTTTTTAAACAGAAAATCACAAGCTCTTTTTGTAAGTTTATAAATCGTATTTTTTGATTTCGTCCCATAAGGCAAATGAGCCAAGTCGCCAAAATAACAAAATTCATAATTTCTAAAATGCTTTTTTAATTTTTTTAAAATAATCAGACCTCCAAGACCTGAATCAAAAATTCCAATCATAAATTTTTTAAAAATTTTACTTTGTCGCTTATGACGAATTAATTTATTTTACCATTTTTATCAACAATCTTGTCTATGACTCTAATAAATGAACCGCACACTGCCCCGGAAAAAGACAAAGCCATACACAAAAGAAGATATTTGTTATTAAGTTCTATGTACCCCAATAAAGCAAAAAGTCCTAATCCCACCATTAAATGTATAAACCAAACACTGCTTAATATTTTTCTAATTGATTTTTTCATAGAATGATTAAATCAAAATACCGCCTTAACGCGAACGCACCCTTGTTCTTTTTCCGACACGGCATCCATTAATTTTTCAACTGTTTCCAAAGATTCTTTTTTCACTTCATCTTCCTTCATTACATTTTTCAAAGGAAAAGGATAAAAAGTTGGAGAAATTTTTGCGGTATCTATTTCTTCCAACAATTTAAAATAATCCAAAATCACAGAGAGCTCGCTCTGCATTTTTTCTTTTTCCTCCTCTGTTAAGGCAACCCTGGCTAATTTCGCAATATGTTCTACTTTATCTTTAGAAATCATCTTCTGTATAAGTTAAAACCTTTCTCAATTCGTTGAGATTTTCCAAAACTATTCCCCCTCCCCTCACAACAGCGGTCAAAGGGTCTTCAATAATTCTAACTTTTATTTCTACTGCTTGACTAATTAATTTATCTAATCCTTTTAGTAATGCCCCGCCGCCAACCAAATATAATCCTTCTTCCATAATATCCGCCAAAAGTTCGGGTGGCGTTATTTCAACAGTTTCTTTTATCGCTTCCACAATCTGATTTAAGGACTTTTCCATTGCTTTGCGAATATCTTCAGAGTCAACCTGAATTTCCTCGGGAAGGCCAGTGACTAAATTCCTTCCTCTTAAAACCCCCTCTCTCCTTTCCTTTAAGGGCAGGGCTTCGCCAATAGCAATTTTTATATCTTCGGCTGTTCTTTCCCCAATTAAAAGTTTATAATTTTCTTGAATATAATGGATTATGTCTTGATTAAATTGATCTCCCGCTACTTTTAAACTTTTAGAACAAACAATTCCGCCCAAAGAAATCACTGCCACTTCTGCTGTACCTCCGCCAATGTCTAAAATAAAATTTCCCTTGGCCTCTTGAATAGGCAAACGCGCTCCAATAGCGGCCGCTATTGGCTCTTCAATTAAAAAAACCTCTCTTGCTCCAGCTCCTTTAGTAGCGTCTGCAACAGCTTTTTTTTCAACCTCTGTGGCGCCAGAAGGAAGACCGATAATCACTCTTGGCCATGACAAAGAAATTGCTCTTTTTTTGTGCGCCTTGTCAATAAAATATTTTATCATTTGCTCCGTGGCTTCAAAATCAGAAACCACTCCTCTTTGCAAGGGACGCACAGCTTGAATATAAGAAGGGGTTTTGCCCACCATTTTTTTTGCTTCTTCGCCAATAGCCAAAATTTGACCTGTTTTCTGGTTTATGGCTACCACAGATGGCTCATTAAAAATGATTCCCCTACCCCGAACATAAACCAAAGAAAAAGCGGTCCCCAAATCAATGGCAATGTCTTCTGAGAGATAAGATAAAAGTTTATTAAACATTTTTTAGATTTTTAATTTTTGTTGTAAAGAGACACCTTATTTTACGAGTTCAAAAATTTTTTTCACCAATTCTTTGCGCGCGTAAAATGCGCGAGTGATTGGTCGACATTTTCCAGTTCGCGGATTAACTCCGCCAGTACCTTTTGTTCTCGCTTGAATCCATTTGCCATCTGCGCCAGTCAAGGCATTAAAACCTTCTTTAATAAGTTTTGCTCTAATAAAATCATAATCCGCTTTTATTTCCTTGATTAAATCGTCGTCTTCACTAAAATCCAAACTAATAATTTTGATTAATTGTCCATCATTAGAATTTTTTCCATTCCATTTCACCGCGCAAAAAATAATTGCTTTCAATTTATTCCAACAATGACTATTAAAAAATTCTGTTTCTTTTAATTCTTTTGGGTTGATCATTGTAATTGCCATTGTTTCCTTTGGTGTTAATTTGCCTTTAACCTCATAAAAGCTGACTGATTTTAATTCCCACGACAAGCCATTTGGAGCTTTGGAAATATTAGTTTCTAATCCCGCCAATTTTTCCAAGATTAAACCTTTCCAGCCTTTATTTTGCTTGCCAGTTTCGTAAGTCGTGATTTTATATTTTAAAGCAAGACCTCTTAGATTCTTGCCGATATATTTTTTGAGATTATTTATTGCGATTGCGCGAGTTATAATTTTCATAATGTTATTTTGATTTTTCTAAATCCTTTAATCTTTTTGTAGATAAGTCTAAATATTTTTTTTCTAAATCAATGCCAATAAATTTACGATCATTTAAAAAAGCGGCAAGTCCTGTGGTAGACGAGCCCGCAAACGGATCAAGAATTAGATCGCCCTTATCAGTGCTAGCTAAAATAATTCTATTCAATAAATCAATCGGTTTTTGCGTTGGATGTTTACCAAATTTTTTTTCACCATTTCTTGGCGGATAAATCGCCCAAACGCTTCTCATTTGCAAACCCGGTTTTTTAATAAAATCTTCCGGCCAATTTCCGTCTTTCATTGCCTTATAATTAAATTTGTGTTTACCTGTTTTATCTTTGCGCGCCCAAATAAGCGTTTCGTGACTAGCGGTAAAAAATCGGCAAGATAAATTTGGCGAGGCATTTGGTTTAAGCCACGCAATATCATTAAGAATGTGAAATTTAGCGACTTGCAACGCAAAGCCGCATTGATAAATTGAATGATATGTCCCACTAATCCAAATTGTGCCATCTGATTTTAAAACTTTTTTACATGCTTCTATCCAAGAAAGATGAAATTCAAAATCTTTTTTCAATCCGTTGCTTTTGTCCCATTGACCCTTATTGACACTTACCATTTGACCAGCATAACAAGTAAAACCACCATTTGATAAAAGATAAGGCGGATCTGCAAAAATCATATCAACTGAATTTTCTGGAATATCTGCCAAAATATCAAGACAATTGCCGTGGTAAAGAGAGAAATTGTTATATTTGTAATATGGCTCTATTTTCATGCAATTTTATTTTCAAGCGAAGCTCTAAGGTTTTCAATTTTGATTTAAAAATTGCTCCAAAGGAATAGAATTTTCATGCAATTCATCCTCTATTTTCAAATAATCCTGCCAATTATCTTTTTTTTCAAAACCCAGATATTTTCCATTGCAATCATATTTCATTTCTAAAACTATATTGTCGTCTACTATCCAAAAATCTTTTGCTTGAATTTTTAATTCTTTGTAAGCATCATCCATAATAATTCTAATTTTATCCCCAAATTTCATTGTCATTTTGTGAACCTCTAATTCCATCCGAGTATATTCAGTAAGCGGAAAAACTACTCTTCTGACTCGCGAAGTTTTTATTCCTTTGCTGTTTTTTTGTTTTATGAAATTCCACCAATCCTGCATAGATTTTTTATCAATCAATCCCGTTTCTCGCCAATGTTTCATAAAATTTTCCTCTTCTTCAAAATTCTGAAGATATTCAAATCTAAAAAGATTTTTTTTGGAAGAATTTAAATATTTCATTAAATTCATAGAATTATTTGTTTTCAAACGAAGCGAGGAAAAACAAAAACTTCGTTTTTGATTGATTTGTCGTAAAAAAATGGTTGATAGTATTTCCAAATTAAAATCCCTCCAGCCAAAACCGCGAAAAACAAAATAATTAAAATTCCGATTGGAGTGGAAAGTGTTTTTTGATTGTTAAAATAGTTTTTCATTTTTGTTCTTATTATTTTCTTTTAATATATAAATTACTTCTTTTAAAATTTGTTTGCCCATATAAGGCTTAAGGCTATTTTTTATTACAAGGTCAACTTTTCTTTTTAGAATTTTGCTTAGATATTCTTCAATTTCAAGAAAACCAAAAAGGCCTGGCTCTTCCTTAAATTCAATCAAAATATCTACATCGCTTCTCTTTTTTTGATCCCCTCTTAGATAAGAACCAAAAAGACCAATTTTTTTTACTTCAAATTTTTTCTTTAAAAAAGGCGCGGATTCTTTTAATTTTTCTTTTATTGTTTCTAATTTTTCCATATTTTTTGATTATTTTTTAGAGACATTATTGTTGCATTTTATTTAATTGTCAAATTTTTTCAAAAAAATTAAAAAAATAAAAACCGCCTCTTTTTACTCTTCTGCTCTATTTATACTTTTGACCAATTAAGAACAGTAAGTTAATGTCTTCTATTTTAATCAACTCGCTATTTTTCTCATTCCTTTGCTTAATCTCTACGCTATCTTTCGCCAATGTTCTTTCGCTAACAACAATTCTTGTCGGTATTCCGATTAAATCCGCGTCAGCAAATTTTTCGCCAGCGGTTTTTTCTTTGCGGTCATCATATAATACCTCAATCCCCTGCTTTTGTCCATTGCCATTGCCGCCGCTACTATCGCTGTTTTTGCTGCTTAATTTTTCATAAAGAATTTCCGCTGCATTATAAATTTTTTGATTATTTTCTATTGGAATTAAATGAACATCAAAAGGAGCAATTTCTTTTGGCCAGATAATACCCTTTTCATCATGGCAAATTTCAACAATGGTTGCCATTGCTCTTTCCAATCCTATCCCATAACATCCCATTTGAACAAATTGTTTTTCTCCTTTTTTGTTTTCACATACAATATTCATTGCTTTGCTATATTTCGTTCCTAATTTAAAAGTATGAGCAACCTCAATGCTCTTTTTAATTTTCATTTCCATTCCGCATTGGGAACATTTTTCTTTATTTTTTAAAATTTCAACATTAGCCGCAAAATTACATTTTGCGCAAACTGCAATTCTGTCTTCCCCGCTTTCCGCGACTACCATAAACTCATACGAGTCCGATCCTCCCATCAAACCAGCCGACGCTTTTACCAACATAACTGGAAGATTTATTTTTTTAAAAATTTTTTTATAAACCTCAATCATTTTTTGAAAACTTACATCTAAATCTTTTTCATCTCTGTCAAACGAATACGCGTCTTGCATAATAAATTCCCTTAAACGCAAAAGTCCTCCGCGAGGCCTTTCTTCATCTCTTACTTTAATTTGAAACTGATTAACAATTACTGGCAATTCCGCTTCTGATCTTATTGTGTTAGCGGCAATAGCGGCAACGGTCTCTTCATGCGTCATAGCCAATACCATTTCTTCTCCTTTTCTACTTTTAATTTTCCACAATTCTTTTCCTGTTGTTTCCCATCTTCCAGTTTTTTTCCAAAGTTCAGCAGGATGTAAAAGAGGCATTAACAATTCTTGAATGCCGATTTTTTCAAATTCTTCCCGAATAATATTTTCAATTCGCTGAAAAACTCGCAAACCCAAAGGCAAAAGACCATAGATGCCCGAGGCAAATTGATAAATAAAACCTCCCCTTAAAAGCAACTGATGACTAATAAAGGTTGCTCCCTTTGGCGTTTCTTTAATTGTTTTTGTAAAAATCTGCGATTGCCGCATAGTTTTATAAATTTTAATATCCTAAATGCACATTAAAATACTTTGTATTATCTGCACTTGCCTCGCCTCGCTGAAGCTATGGCGAAGCGGGGACGTGGCAATGAGATGATTAATTTACCCTGTTAAATAATTCGCCTTTGGCGAATTGCCCTTCAGGGCATTTAACAGGGTGAACTCAAACGTCCCCTTGCTTTTAAAATAAATCCCTCACCTTTTTTCCCGAAGGAAAAAAGGTGAGGGATAAACACTTTCCGATACAATTAAAATATTAAAACCATAATAGCACTAAGGAGAAACTTCTTTCCACTTGGGAAGAGAGGGTTTTTTTATATTAATGGACTTAGTGGCTGTGCAAGCGCCAACATCATCGCTTATTCTCAACGCTACATTATAAGTTCCCTTTGCGTCATAACTGGTCGTAGCGTTTCCTTTAGTGGAAGCAATTTGTGTATTGCCAAAATCCCAGAAAAAAGTAACAGGAGGCGTTGGTTTATTTTGGCAAGGCCCTTCTCCGCCCGCGTAACAAAAAGAATTGGTATTCTCCGTATCGGAGCCATCTTGGACAAACAATACCATTTCATCCACTAATGGATTAGACGGAACAGGATTAAAGTCAACTAAGGGATATGGATGAGAAGGAGTGACAATAGAAGTTTGGCCATTTTCAAAATCAGACCAATTTAAATTTCCGCTACCCGCCTTCACCCTTACTCGCCAATAATAAGGGTTGGCGCTTCCTCTGTAATTAATCTCTAAACTTCTATTTCCCAACAACCCGCCATCATTGCAAACATTAGAAGGAGATAAAACAGCTCTTGCGGCAGAAGTGCCCATATCATTAGACGAAACAATTTGATTAACAACACAGTCTATTGTTTTGTTATTAAAACTTGAATCAGTGGCTACTTGAATATTATATTGGGACTGGCTATCGCCATCATTGTCTTGATATTTCCACTGAACAATGATTTGACCTATTGGCGAAAAATTGCAATAATTTTCACCCGCAATTTGAGCTGTTCCTGTTCCGACATAAGCCGGAGAATTA
>JAHJSK010000113.1 GCA_018830365.1 Patescibacteria group bacterium
CAGAGATGGGTAAAAAACTCTTTTTTATCGGGGAGTTGCGCCCATACTTGAGGAAGAAATGTGGCCTGGTGATATCCTTTCTTGATAATAACGCCATCGATTTTAGCCCTTACCTTGTTCAAAAGATCCTCCTGGTCCGAATAGGTGAGGGGTTTTGGATCAGTAAGAATGCTGATCTCTATCTTTATCTTTTCCCATTCCTTCTTAGAAAGGGGGCTGAATCGGGGGTCCCTGAACGCGGCGTTCAACGCATTGGCCTTGATTGATTTCAGGACGGATTCTTGAGGTATGATATGACCTATACATCCTCTCAGGTTCCCATCTATGGTAAGGGTTACAAACGTACCACCTCTCTTAGAAAATTTTGGCGACACGGATGTCTCCGAACCGTTTTTATCCTGCCTGTTAAAGAGGCTGTTATGAATCGTCTTTCTTGCGATAGAGAGAAGATATGCCCCCTCTTCCTCCGTGAACTTATCAGGATCCATCCTTTTATCCTCCTCTCCCCTTTCTCCCCCGATCCTGTCCGCTCTTACCCCACTTGCAAAATCGGGACAAAAACTCAAGAACAGGAAGAGCATAAGCGTCCCTGACACAAATAAGGGAGATAAGGAGATCATGCATCGCTTGTAACGAACCGAGCACATCCCTTCTGCTCCAAATATTCTTTTAAATTTGCCTTATTCCCCTATCTTTGTCAAAGTATTCTTTCTTTTTATTCGCTTGACAAGATTATACAAAAAAAAGATAAAAACCCGGAGTCAAAAATACTAAAGAATGAGGAAGGTATTTATGAAATTACACGAGTATCAAGCCAAAGAGATATTCAGAAAGTTTGGGATTCCTGTTCCAAATGGACAAACAGTCACATCAGCCCAAGAGACGCATAAGGCCATTGAGCACCTGAAAGGGCCCCCGTGGGTTATTAAGGCCCAGGTCCACGCAGGGGGTCGCGGAAAAGGAGGTGGCGTCAAAATTGCTCATTCCCCTGATGAGGCCGAGAAAGCTGCGGAGAATATTTTAAAAAATCCGCTGGTTACACCCCAGACAGGGCCGGAAGGGAAAAAGGTCAATCAAGTCCTCATCGAAGAAGGGGTCAATATCGACCGGGAGTTTTATTTAGCCATGGTTATTGATCGATCCGCGGCCAGGCCTGTCATGATCTTCAGCCAAGCTGGAGGAATGGAGATTGAAGAGGTGGCCGCCAGATCACCCGAGTTGGTCTTAAAAGAGTTGGTCGATCCTGTTGTGGGTTGGCTCCCTCACCAGGCCAGAAATCTTGTTTACCGCCTTAATCCGCTCCCCGCCCCTGAGAGTATCAGGGAATTAATCGCCATTATGGGACGATTATATAAGACCTTTATCCAATCCGATTGCTCATTGGCTGAAATCAATCCTCTGGTGATTACCAAGGAGAAAAAAGTTCTGGCCGTGGATGCGAAAATAAACATTGATGATAGCGCCCTTTTTAGGCAGAAAGAGATGCAAGCACTTGATGATCCAAGAGAAAAAGATCCTTTAGAGCTGAAAGCGGACCAATACAACCTCAACTATATCCGCCTGGATGGGAATATCGGGGCCATGGTGAACGGGGCCGGGCTGGCGATGGCCACGATGGATGTCATTAAAATGGCAGGGGCTGAACCAGCCAACTTCCTTGATGTGGGAGGGGGTGCCAGTGAAGAGATGATCACCCGGGGTTTTGAGATCATCCTGGAGGATAAGAAAGTGAAGGCCATCCTGGTAAATATCTTTGGTGGCATTTTGAGGTGTGATGTCTTGGCAAGAGGTATTCTGGCCGCAGCAGAAAAAAAAGAAATCAAGGTCCCTTTGATTGTTAGATTAAAAGGGACAAATGTGGAAGAGGGGAGGAAAATACTCCAGGAGTCCAATCTGAAATTCCTTGTGGCAAAGGACATTGAGGAGGCGGCGGAAATGGTGGCAAAACAGGTATCCGGTTGAGCCAATGGACACAGACATGATTTGGTTGCATTGACCGATCTTATTTATCACATTATGACATTTTTTAGATTAGAATGGATTATGAGGTACAATCATGAGCATACTTGTAGATGAAAAGACCCGTGTTGTTGTAACGGGTATTACTGGCAAGGAGGGGACATTTCATACAGTACAGATGTTGAACTACGGTACCGTCGTTGCAGCAGGTGTAACACCGGGCAAAGGGGGACAAAAGG
>JAHJSK010000058.1 GCA_018830365.1 Patescibacteria group bacterium
ATATTTCTCGAATTTTCCTCAAATAAACTTAAAATATTTCTCGAATTTTCCTCAAATAAACTCGAATCGTTCTCGAAGGCTGGATTAACAATTCTTTTAAACTCTAATTTTTGCCGTTTAAAATTTACCACAATTCCCAAAGGTAAATTCAATGATTTTATATACCGGCTTACTTGCCTAATATCATCTTGGGCAATAAAAGATTTAGCTTTAATTTCCAGTAAAATTTTATTATCTATCACGAAATCAGCAAAAAAATCACTGATCTCAAGATTTTCAAATTTTAATTTAATATTTTTTTCTCTCTGATATGGAATATTTTCTCTTTTAAAAATTTCTTCTACTGCATTCTGATAGTTTTTTTCTTTGTAAATTGAACCAAGCTTATTGTGTATCTCAAACAATAAACTCATCAATCTATAGCTTTCATTTTTTAACATTATTCGAGAATTATTCATTCGAGATTCATTCGAGGTAATTCGAGGTTCAATTCGAGAATCATTCGAGGTAATTCGAGAATCATTCGAGACACTAATATTCACTTCAATTCTCATTTCGCCTTTTTCCATATTTGCTTCGGAAACATTGAGGTATTTTAAAATCAATTGGAGCTGGCGAGCGAATTCCCGGGCTTCTTGTCCCGACTCAATATCTGGTTCAGTAACAATTTCCATTAAAGGAATTCCCGCTCTATTGAAATCTATCAAAGAATAATCCGCGTTTTCAGGATGAATGAGTTTGCCCGTGTCTTCTTCCATGTGAACTCTTTGTATTCTTATTTTTTTAAGAACAGAATTTGAAACAGGAATTTCTAAATAACCATTTTGCGCTAAAGGTGTTTTATATTGTGAAATCTGATACCCTTTTGGCAGATCTGGGTAAAAATAATTTTTTCTTTCAAAATAAGAAATTTTTTCAATTGCGCAATTTAAAGCCAAGCCGGTTTTCACTGCTTTTTTTATCGCTATTTCATTGATCACGGGTGAGGTTCCGGGATGTCCGAGACAAATGGGGCAGATATTATTATTGGGAATTTTTTCATCAGGCGCATTTTTGCAAGAACAAAACATCTTAGAATTGGTGGACAATTCCGCATGTATTTCAAGTCCAATTGTTGGTTTATACATAAATTCAGTTAAAAGTTAAAAGTTAAAAGTGAAAAGTTGAAAGTGAAATCCGACCGCATTGCTACGCGAGCAAGCTCCTGCCAGCAATGCTAAAGCCCGCCAGAAACGCTGTATCTACTGCGGGCTGGCATAGCTTTTGCAGGCTTGGCGCTTGCGAAGCGTTGCAGGCGGGAGCGCAAAACTTAAAACGCAAATTTTTCTATTGGTTGATTATAGCTTATTATAAAAAAAATTTCAAAGAAAAAATTTTTCATGTCAAAGCCATTTAGAAATGTCATACAGCGAGCCAAATAGAAATGTCATACTTTATTAAAAATTAGATTTTTTAAAAAACCATTTTTCAAATACTGACCTTTCCCCATTTGATAACTTGTGGCAACTTCAAATGCGTGAGTAATTACAAAATGCCAGCAAAAAATAAAAGCTGACAAAAGTGTCGGAGGTCAGACCTCCGACATTCGGCAATTTTTAAATTTGAAGTCGAATGCTTAACAATATTAAAGCACCGCAAATTTTTGACATTTGTTTTTAATTTGATTAAAATAAAGGAATAAATTTATGGCGGAAAAATTTTTAATTGAAGGCGGAAAAATATTAAAAGGGGAAATCAAGGTTAAGGGCTCAAAAAATACCGCTTTAAAAGTTTTGGCTGCTTCTCTCTTGACTGACGAATTATGGACTGTCAGTAATGTGCCACAAATTGAAGATATTTTTAGAACAATGGAATTGTTGGAAAAAATAGGAGTAAAAATAAATAGTCCTGAACCGGGAACTTATGAGCTTCAGGCAAAAAAAATTGAAACTAGTCGGATTGACTCTCAAATAGGACAGCGGTTAAAAACTTCTATTCTAATGGCAGGGCCATTATTGATAAGAAAGGGCGCGGCGGAATTTCCTCACCCCGGCGGCTGCGTGATTGGACAGAGACCGAGAGATTTATTTTTAGACGGATTCAAAGCTTTTGGAGCTAACATTGAAGCCAAAAAAGAGAGTTGGAAAATAACAGCTAAAAAAATAAAAGGCGCTAAATTTGTTTTTCCTTTAATCAGCGTTACCGCGACCGAAGCGATGATTTTAATGGCTGTTTTAGCCCAAGGTCGAACTGTTCTCAAGAACGCGGCTTGCGAGCCGGAAATTGTTGCTTTGACAATTTTTTTAAATCTTTGCGGGGCCAAGATTAAAGGCGCGGGTAGTCCTTTAATAGAAATTGAGGGCGTTAAATATCTAAAAAAGGGAAAATGTCAAATTATTCCTGACAGAATAGAAGCAGGCAGTTTTGTGATTTTGGGATTGGCCGCTAAAAGTCCTATCAAAATTACTAATCTTGATCCGGAGCACTTGGAAGTTCTCTGGCTGCTTTTGAAAAAAGCAGGCGCTGATTTGAAAATAGGCAAGGACTATGTTTTAATCAACTCAATCCAGCCGCTAAAAGCAGTAGATGTCCGCACTCATGAATACCCTGGTTTTCCCACTGATTTGCAGCCGCCTTTTGGCGTTTTAATGACGCAAGCAAAAGGACTATCCTTAATTCACGAGACCATTTTTGAAGGCCGTTTATTTTATACTGATTTTTTAAATCAAATGGGCGCTAAAATTATTATGGCCGACCCTCATCGCGTACTAGTTCAAGGTCCGACTAAATTATGCGGTCGGCGAGTGGTTAGTCCTGATATCAGGGCTGGCATTGCTTTGTTAATCGCGGCTCTGACGGCCAAAGGAAAGTCAGTTATTGAGAATGTTTATCAGATAGATAGGGGATACGAAAAAATAGAAGACCGGCTGAAAGGAATAGGCGCGGGGATAGAGAGGATTGATGAGTAAATGCTGTTTAAAATTTTCAATTGCAACCCTAC
>JAHJSK010000059.1 GCA_018830365.1 Patescibacteria group bacterium
GATTTTGAATCAGTGTTTGTTTTCGTTGATAAAAACACAAAAAAAGTTAATAAAGTGATAGGTTCGGCTCATATTGGAAATACGGCATTTGGAAAAACATTAGCAGCTAATAATGAACTTTCTAATCCAAAAACTAGCCACGCCACAATTTTAATTGAAAAAGGAAGTCATGCTAATTGGCCTGATGGAAACAACAATGGGTTAGTTGATAAATTTAAAGACATTTCTAATTTTAATGCTTACGGAAATAATTATCTTATTTTTGCTTATTCTGATTGGTCTATTCAAGACAAGCTCTATGGCGCCAAAATAAATTGGGACAACTCTTATTACAATTTAATTCCATTAGAAGAATTAAAGAAAAAATATACTCAAAAGTACGATGAGAATAGAGATATAATCACCAAGTCCCCAGAATTAGGGTTTAATTTACAAAAATTAATTCCCAGCATAAAAGAAAAAATACATATTCCCATTGGCGGAGAGTCACCAAAATCTGCTTGGTCAAAAGAAGAGTATTATAATTCTAATGAGGTTGAACCGTACACAACTGAGCGTTTAGCCGAAAGAGCAAAACAAGGAATTGAAAAAATTGTTATAACAATTAAAAATGAGGTAGAGCAGAGTTTAGTTAAAATCGGAAATGGCATCGCAAATGAGATAAATAAATTGCAAGACATTTTTTCGCAAACCAGCAATTTTATTGGCGCTAACATAGGAGTTTTATTTGGACAGCCGCCGCAACAAATACCGCAAATTCCAGAACAGCAAAGCGCGCAAACAACAAATAATGAAACAGAGGAAACGATAAACAAAAAGGAGTCGGTTGAAGTTGAAGAATCTCAATTAGCTCAGTTGCAGGAAATTATTGATGATTTAGCCGAGGAAATAGATATTTTTAGCAGTAAAATTCAGGCAAAGCTTGCGGAAAAAGCAGGACTTGGTAATAACGCTAATGCTGGCTCTGCGGAAAATTCCGATATATTGGGGCAAACTGACGCACAAGAAAAATCCGCGGACTCTTTGCAAGAACTGGCAAAATTAGCTGACGAAGCAAAAATAGCAAGCAAGGAAATGTCCGCTCAATTGTCTTCTTTGGCTGGATCGGGTTCTACGAGCGCAAACGCTCCTCATCTGCTAAAACTTCTTATCAGCGAAGCAACAGCTGGTGTGGGTAATGCGGAAACAGAATACATTGAAATCTATAATCCAAATAATGCAGAAGTTGAAATTAACAGCGATAATTTTCAATTAAAATTAGTTAATTCTAAAAATGAAATATCAACAAAACAAATTAAATGGCTGAACAATAAAATTTCAAGCAAAGGATATTTTTTATTTTGCTCAACCAGCACACTTGCTAATAATGCTTCCACGAGCATTTCAGTTGACGCTGTTTTTTCAGATCAACTAACAGATACGAGTGGGATAATCCTTGCGGATAAAAATTACAATCAGGATTTGGACAAATTATCCTGGGGAAGTTCGGATAAACCAGGCCCGGACTCGGCAAAAGAAAATCAAGCCATTAGTTTAGAGCAGGGATTAAACACGGATCAAGGATTGGAAAGAAAAAAAGATGTGAACAATGTTTTGATTGACACGGACAATAATTCAGAAGATTTTGTTTTAATAAATTCCATTAGCGTGTTCAATTCTTTGGGTCAGACATTGGTTTTTGATTCAGAAGAATTAGAAAAAAATAACAAAGAACAATCAACTTCTTCTCCAAAAATTCTCATCACAGAAATTCAGATAGAAGGAGCGGAAAAAAGCGAGGATTTTATTGAGTTATATAATGCCTCATCCAGCGCTATTGATATTTCTAATTGGCAATTAAAAAAAAGAAGCAAAACAGGCACGGAAAGTTCCGTGATATTTTTTGACAGCAATACTTTTATCGCGGGGCAAAGTTATTTTCTCTGGGCAAGCAAAAAAGACCCGTTATATCCGGAAAAAATAAAAGCAAATGTTTCCACGACCGCTTATTTAACAGAAAATAACAGCATCGCGCTTTTAGATAAGAATGACAGGGTTGTTGATGCGGCCGCGTGGGGAAGCTTTGGGGCAACCAGCACCGAGCCATTTTTTGAAACCGAGATTTTTCCAGAAAATCCTGACAAAGGATTTTCTCTTCAAAGAAAATATTCATCCTCTTCAAAAGAATATCAAGACACTGATAATAATAAACAAGATTTTCAAACACAGAAACCATCTCCAAAAGCAAAAAATTTTTTATCGGAAATTAAAATTTGGTTAGGAGATGATTATGCAATTAATGCTTGGCAATACATAATTAATTGGCAAGCCGTTGATGAAACAGATGAACAATTAAATTATTATCAAATAGAAACAAAGCAGGA
>JAHJSK010000060.1 GCA_018830365.1 Patescibacteria group bacterium
TATGATATTGCATACTTTTAACAATTCAAAACGCTTGCTTGCTAACAATTTAAAATGTTTCGTTTAATACCTTGAATTACGAAATGCTTTAAGCGTGGAGAGACCCGACCTCTTTTAACCTGTCTGCCGACAGGCAGGTTTGTTTTTATCCAGTTTTAGAGAGGTCGGGTCTCTTGAAATCTTGCATTTCGTAATTCAAGGTTAACAGCAATTTGTTAGGCGCAAATCATTTCAAAAATGAAAACAATTAAACAAATATTATTTTCTTTTTGGGAAACATTAAAAATAGTGATTTTGGCTTTGGCAATAGCGCTTCCAATTCGTTATTTTATTTTTCAACCCTTTGTAGTTCAAGGCGCTTCCATGGAGCCCAATTTTCAGCAAGGCAATTATTTAATTGTTGACGAAATCAGTTATCGATTTCACTCGCCCCAAAGAGGCGAAGTAATTGTTTTTAAATATCCCCAAAATCCATCTGTAAAATTTATTAAAAGAGTTATTGGCTTGCCCGGAGAAAAAATTAAATTTGAAAATAACAAAATAATAGTTATCAACCAGCAAGGAGAAAGTATTGTTTTAAATGAAAAAAATTATCTTGAAGAGCTTATTTTTTTAACTGACAAAGAATTTATCGTGCCAAAGGGTCAGTATTTTGTTTTGGGTGATAATCGGCTTCATTCTTATGACTCTAAAAACTGGGGCGCGGTGCCAAAGGACAATATTATTGGCAAAGTTTTTTTACGGCTTTTCCCGATAGCAAAAATAAGCGATTTCCCGGTGCCAGCATATTAAATCAAAAACAATTGACAATTGACATTTAACAACTGACAAAAGCTACAAACTACAAACTACAAGCTACAAGCTACAAGCTACAAGCTACAAGCTACAAGCTACAAGCTACAAGCTACAAGCTACAAGCTACAAGCTACAAGCTACAAGCTACAAGCTACAATCCACAAGCTAAACAATTATGAAATATCAAACACCAACAGGAATGAGAGACCTTCTTGATGAAGATCTAAAATATTTCCAAAAAATTGAAAAAACGGGCCAAGAAATACTTGAATTTTATGGGTTTAGAAAAATTGAAACTCCGATTTTAGAGCAGAGCGCGCTTTTTGAAAAAGGAACAGGCGAGAGCACTGATATTGTTCAGAAACAAATGTTCTGTTTTCAAACCAAAGGCGGCGACGCTTTAACTTTGCGGCCAGAAGCAACTCCATCCGTTGTCAGGGCTTTCCTTGAGCGAGGAATGGAAAGCTTTTCTAAACCAGTAAAACTTTGGTCATTCGGCCCCTTTTTTAGATATGAAAGACCGCAAGCTGGGAGATTTCGTCAATTTTATCAGTTAAACATTGATTCCATTGGCAGTGAATCATGGATCATTGACGCTCAAATTATTCAAATTTCTTACAATATCTTAAAAAACCTTGGGCTATCTAATTTAATTATTAAAATAAACAGCATTGGCGATTCTCAATGCCGACCATATTATAAAAAAGCTTTGATTGAGCATTTGAGACGCTCTCAAAGCTCTCTTTGCCCGGACTGTAAAAAAAGATTCAAGACAAACCCTTTGAGAATTATGGATTGCAAAGAAGAAAAATGTCAGACAAAAATCAGAGAAGGAGCTCCTCAAATTCTTGACCATCTTTGCAAAGAATGCCATCTTCATTTTAAAAATGTTTTAGAATCATTAGACGAATTAGGACTCCCTTACATATTAGACCCGTATTTGGTTAGAGGATTGGATTATTACACAAAAACAGTTTTTGAAATTTTTACAGAACCAAAAGAACAGGAAACTTCATTGGCTTTGGCCGCTGGAGGCAGGTATGATAATTTAGTAAAGACATTGGGAGGAAAAGAAACGCCAGCTTGCGGAATTGCCTTGGGAGTAGATAGAATTGCAAGCTTATTGAAAAAAGAAAACAAAAAATATTTTTGCCCGTCTAAAATTTTTTTAATTCAAATTGGAGAACTTGCCAAAAGAAAATCCTTGAAACTTCTTGAGGACTTTCGCAAAGAAAAAATTAAACTAACAGAAGCTTTGTGCAAAGATTCTCTTACTTTGCAATTAAAAATAGCCGACAAATTAAAAGCAAAATATGTTTTAATACTAGGTCAGCAAGAGGCATTAGAAGAAAAAATAATTATTCGGGATATGAAAACCGGAAATCAAAAAACCGTAACCATTAGCAAGGCAATCAAAGAAATGAAAAAATGCGCAAAAAAATAAAAATTATTATGGATTGTTTATTTTGTAAAATCAGCAAAAAAGAAATATCATCAGACATTGTTTGCGAAAATGATAATTTTTTAGCGTTTAAAGATATTAACCCAAAAGCGGATTTTCACACTTTGATTATTCCAAAAAAACATATAGAATCAATAAAAGAACTTCAAAGCGAAGACAAAGAATTAATAGGAGAAATGTTTTTATTTATTAAAGAAATAGCCCGAGATAAAAATTTAAAAGGTTATAAAATAGCTATCAATGTGGGAAAAGAAGGAGGACAATTTGTTGAACACCTTCACGCGCACCTACTTGCAGGAGAGATAAAAGAAGTGGTATGATAAAAAGTGCAAAACACAAAACGCAAAGCGCAAAATAACAGCGTAAAACTCAAAAATTTATATTTTAAGTTTTTCGTTGTAGTTTTTCGTTTTGCACTTTACACTTTACATTTATTAATCTATGCCTTTAAAAGTAAAAAAACAACTTAAAGAAAACTCTCAAAGTTTAATTTTCCGGTTTACCAAAAAAATTAAGGCGACCGGAATTTTAATGGAAGTAAAAAGAAGAATGTTTAAAAAAAGAGAGAAAAGCCGACCGTTAAAAAAGAGGGCCGCGCTAAAAAAAGAAGAAAAAAGAAAAGAATACGAAAAGCTAAAAAAATTTAGAAAAGTATAACTGATTTAAAAACCAAAATATTATGAACAATGTGGAAATTATTGGTTTTATGGCTGGCATGTTTATAGCAATTTCTATGTTTCCTCAAGTTATTAAATCTTGGAAAACCAAATCGACAAAAGATATTGCTTTGGCTTGGATCATTATAAGTTTTTTTGGTCAGATATTGTGGATAATTTATGGTTTTTATGTTGGCAGTCACTCGCTGGTAATTATGACCAGTATTGCTTTTATAATGAATATCTTCATGATCACTCTAAAATTGAAGTTCGGGTAAGAAAAGATTAGCATTATCTAATGTTGGGCACGAAGTTCAAGAAATTTGCGCAATTATATTAATACGATATGCAAATTTTTTTTATTCAAATTTGCTCTCATTTCGTTCAAACAAACTTCTAACGCACACAAATATTATAGTTTATCATATCGGAAAGTATTTATCCCTCACCTTTTTTCCGTGTCGCGGCAATATGATAATGTCCTAGTTGAGCAATTTAGAAATGTCCTACCTTAACAATTTTGTGTCATAATTTTCTTAGAGCAAAAGGTCGAAATAATTAAGCGAACGATTTAA
>JAHJSK010000061.1 GCA_018830365.1 Patescibacteria group bacterium
ACCCTGTTAAATTTCCTTTCAGAAATTTTACTTTCAGTAAAATTATTTAACAGGGTAAAGGTCGAAATTTAACAAAAAAATTAACAGGTAGGACATTTCTAAATTGCTGGGGGTAGGACATTTCTAAATTGCTTTGACAATGGCAGAAAGGAGGTATTGAAAACGGGAATAAAATGATAAGATGGTTTATCCTAAAAGGTGCAAACATTGGAGATTATTCTCAAACATATGTTAATGTGGCTATTGATACTTTAAACAAAAAGCCCAGAAAATTTCTGGACTACAAGACGCCATTAGAGGTTATAATAGAAAACAATCTTTTTGTAACAAAAAAACTCTCGGTAAAAGGAGAGCGGGTTTCTTGAAAGCTAACCAATCAATTTTCAATTTACAAACTCATTCCTTTTTTTTATCAGGTGGCAAAACCGCCAGAGAGCGGGTCTCCTTGTTTCGTTCGCTTCATCCCGCTAAGCAGGGCTTCGTTTGATAACAAACAGCTTAAATTTTATTTAACAGGGTAAATCAAAATTTAAAAAAAACGATTAAGCAAATTGGTCTGCCTAATCGTATGAAAGAAGGTCTTTTGTCGCCCATCAATTCAATATTTGCCTGATCCTCTCTAATATAGCATTGGGGTTGAAAGGTTTGACGAATAAATCTACTACTCCCAATTCATGGTATTTATTTCTAATCTCTTTATCGCATATCCCCTTTGTTTGCTCATCATTCTCGCAAATAGTGGTAAAAATGATTGGGATAGCAATACCTTCCTTCTTCAGCTTTTCTGCTACCTTATATTCTTCATTCATACCTGTCCCTCTCATCATTCCTTTCCTTTCGGGAATATCTGCGCGCAAGACGATTAGGTCAGGGTTTTCTTTTTTGGCTTTATTTATTACATCCTCTGCACTTTCAGCTTCTATCACATCATAGCCCTCCATTTTTAGCCTTCTTGTCAACACAAACCTCCCTGCGTCGTCGTTTTCCACAATCAATATTTTCTTCATTTTATTACCTCCTTCTGGAATTTTACTCCAGAAATCTGATTCTAAAGTTTTAAGTTGGAATATACAATTTTAGATCCAGATTTTTAGAGCAATATTTTTTATGTAATTTTAAAAGAACTTTTTAATCTAAGATTCCAAGATTGTTCGTCGCTCATTTCAAAATCGAAAATTGAAAATTTCAAAATTCCGTTTATAATTTAATGGTTAATATTGGAATAAAAATGAAACGCATTAGAGTTTAATTTGAGAATTTTTGTTGATTGGAAATTTTAACTTTTTGATTAAAATTTTTTTTTCAATTTAATCAATTTTTCTTTGTTCATATGATTGATAGATTAATAATAATATTTTATTAGTCCACCAACTCAAAAAGCAAAATTCAAATATGGGGCGTTTCACTTTCATTCCAATATCAACCACTACAAACTAACAATATGTTATATTCAAAAGAAATAATTAAACATTTTAAAAATCCTAAAAATTTGGGAAAAATTAAAAATGCCGACGGAATTGGAAAAGTTGGAAATCCTTTGTGCGGAGACGTAATGGAGCTTTCTTTTAAAATTGGTAAAAACAAAAAAAAACAAGAGGTTATAAAAGATATAAAATTTGAAACAATGGGATGCGCTGTCGCGATTGCCAACACGAGCTTACTAACAATAATGGTAAAAGGAAGGACGATTAAACAAGCGCTGGAAATAACAAAGCAGGACTTAATGGAAAAATTAGGACAACCTTTGCCAGCAATTAAAATTCACTGCTCTTTATTGGCAATAGACGCTCTTTATGAGGCGATTTATAATTATTTAAAAAAAGGACAAGAAAAAATCCCGGAAAAATTGGAAAAAATTCATCAAAAAATTGGAAAAGAAAACAAAGAAATAGGGGAGAGGTATTGATGTTTTACAAACTCCCACCCACGAACTCACTGGTTGTTTTAAAAAATACCTTTAGGGCTACTTGTCATTTACTCATGAACTTTATATCCATGGCCTTTTGGTATAGGGGGAAAATAGCAACCGGCTTGTATATATCGGAAAGTATTTATCCCTCACCTTTTTTCCGAAGGGAAAAAGGTGAGGGATTTATCTTGAAAGCAAATTGAGATGTTTGAGTTTACCCCTCACCTTTTTGTTCAAAAAGGTGAGGGGTAAACTAACCGTCCCATTGTTGCGCCGTGCCAGTGCCCCGATAAGGGGCATATCTGGTTTTGTTCACCAAAATAATATATAATTGAGTTAAAGAATTCACCTAAATCTAATTAATTATGATAATATCTAGGAAAATTCAAAAAAATATAGAAAAAAAATTATTTAAAGGGAAAGTCATTATTATTTATGGCCCAAGGCAAGTGGGAAAAACTACTTTGGTTAAGGAAATTCAAAAAAAATACATTAATAATTCTATCTATTTAAATTGCGACGAACCTGACATAAAGGAAGCTTTAACGAATAAAACTTCCACAGAAATTAAATTGTTTTTAGGAAGTAAAAAGCTTGTTATTTTAGATGAAGCGCAAAGAGTAAAAAATATTGGTTTAACATTAAAATTAATCATTGATAATTTTCCAAAACTTCAAATTGTCGCCACTGGCTCATCTTCTTTTGATCTATCTAATAAAATTATTGAACCCTTAACTGGAAGAAAATACGAATTTTTTTTATATCCATTTTCCATGGAAGAATTAAAAGAAATTTATTCAGACATAGAATTAGACAGAGTTTTGGAAAAAAGAATTGTCTTGGGCATGTATCCGGAAATTGTTATCAATAACAATGCCGAAGAAAATTTAAAAAATATTGCTAGAAGTTATTTGTATAAAGATGTTTTGCAATATCAAAACATTAAAAATCCGGATATTTTAGAAAAACTGCTTCAATCTTTGGCTTTGCAAATTGGCAATGAAGTTTCTTACAACGAATTGGCCAATATTGTTGGCGCAGACAAAAATACAGTGGCTAATTATATACAGATTTTAGAGAAGGCCTTTATTGTTTTTCGCTTAAAACCATTTAGCAAGAATTTAAGAAATGAACTTAAAAAATTAAGAAAAATTTATTTTTACGACACAGGAATTAGAAACGCACTTATAAATAATTTTAATCCATTAAATTTAAGACAGGACACGGGAAGTTTGTGGGAGAATTTTATAATAAGCGAACGACTCAAATATAACAACAATAACAATAAAGATAAAAAAATATATTTTTGGAGAACTTTACAACAGCAAGAAATTGATTATTTGGAAGAATATAATGGAAAGTTATTTGGGTTTGAATTAAAATGGCAAAAAGATAAATTAAAAAAAAATAAAACTTTTTTAAAAACTTACAAAGAGAGTTCAATAAAATTAATTAATAAACACAATTATAAAAGTTTTGTTTTATAGATAAATTCCTTCAAAATGTTTGGGGCTTATTTGATCCATTTGATAAAAATTCAGAAATCAACCTTGCGGGAAGTCCGCTTAAAAGCGTTCAGAGAAATTAGAATTTGATTAGAAATTAGGTGAATTAGAAATTTGAAATTACTTTTAAATGTTCCTTGGCCTTGTCATCTAGTGGTCTAGGATATATGGTTCTCAACCATATTACACGGGTTCGAATCCCGTCGAGGCCGTCAAAGCAAAAAATATAAAATTGCGGACGCGTTAGGCGTTTCGCTTGATGATTTAGTAAAATAATATGAAGATAAAAGACTTACCAAAAATTGACAGGCCAAGAGAAAAACTCGAGAAATATGGACCCGAACGGCTTTCAGATTCGGAGCTTTTAGCAATTCTTTTGCGAACTGGGAGTGAGGGTGTAAATGTCGTTGAGTTGGCGAATAAAATTCTCAAAAAGTTTAGCGGCATTGGGCTGGCAAAAGCATCGGTCAAAGAGCTCAAAAATACTTTCGGGCTTGGCGTGGCGAAAGCCTGTGAAATTGTGGCCAGCTTTGAGCTGGGCCGACGGCTTCTACAGAATAAGCAATCAGCACTGCTTTTGTCTCCAAAAGATGTTTGGGATGAGCTCAAAGATATTCGCGACAATAAAAAAGAGCATTTCGTTATTTTCTTTTTGGACGCGCGCAATCAAGAAATCAAACGAGAAATAGTTTCTGTCGGTTCGCTCAATGCTAACCTCGTTCATTCTCGAGAGGTCTTTGAACCGGCAGTCCGCCATTTAGCCGCGCAAGTGATAATTGCTCACAATCATCCCGCTGGAGACCCGTCGCCTTCGCAGGAAGATTCAAAAATTACAAAGCAGTTGGTTGATGCCGGTAAGATTCTTGGCATTGAGGTAAAGGATCATGTGATTGTAAGCAAAGCAAACCTTTTCAGTTTTAAAGAACACAAATTACTATAAACCCAAAAGAATATTACTACAATCGATTTCGCGACCAATTCGCTGAATTTATAAAAAAATCGAAAGTGCACGAACATTCCAGCGAAGGACTTTACATTTCCATTCAAGATTTAAATCGAGATAATCTTTCGCATATTCCGCAAGAATATTATATGTTATTTCATTGCGCACTTGCCTGCACTGTTCTGATCGATCAAGTAATGTATACACATTTTAAGGAGGACTACTCAGAGTTTCAGAAAATCACACTATATCCAAAAATTGAGTACGGCATCACTAATATAAATGTTAATCCTTGGGCGATTACGCATAGCGGTATAGGATTGACCACGCTTGAAAGATTTATTGAGTTTTTTGTCGCTGATCTTAAGGAATTTTTTACACAAAATCAATTTGAACGAGCGACATGGCAAGAGTGAAATCGACAATGCTGACCGATAAAGACGTTGTGAATGGCCCTCGTGGCGAAATTTTCAAGAAAGTTTTAGAAAATTTATAGTTATGGCAACTAAAGACACAACTGGAAAAAAGTTTATGCGCGAAACCGATGCGCGGATTTTGATTGATCGCCAACTCCGCGAAGCTGGCTGGGATATTGAAGACAAAAATCAGGTATCAACCGAAGAAACATCGCAAATCGGTCGCGCCGACTACATTCTCAAAGATTCAAGGGCCCGAGCAGTAGCCGTTATTGAGGCAAAGCGGTTTTCTGTTGATCCTGTTTCTGCTAAACAACAAGCGCTTGCATATGCAGAGTTAATCAATGCCGGTTTTATTTTTTTATCAAACGGCGAAGAAATTTATTTCTGGGATTACAAATATCGGCCGGAGCAAAAGGTGACGACTTTTTATTCCCAACGCGATCTTGAAAAAATTCAAACCCTGCGACTTGAGCGAAAACCGCTATCAATAATTCCGATTCCTGAAAAATATTTTAAGGGCGGCGAATGGCGCATGCCGCGGCCCTATCAAAAAGAAGCGATGCACATAATGGATAAAGCGCTTGCGGGCGGCAAGCGGAAAATGCTTTTGGTGATGGCGACCGGCACCGGCAAAACTGATACCATCGCGCTTTATCTCAAACGACTTTTTGATGCCGGTATTGTAAGTCGAGCTTTATTTCTCGTGGATCGCATTCCGCTTGGCGTGCAAACCAAAGAAGTTTTTGACGAAATCTTAAATGATTATTCATCGGCTCTGCTTTATGGTGGTAGGCCAAAAGACGAATCTGAAATAGTAATCTCCACGCTTCAAACTCTTTATTCTCAACTTTCTTCGCTCACCAGCGGTTATTTTGATATCGTCATTTCTGATGAAGCGCATCGAGCTATTTTTGGCATCTATAATGCGGTGCTCTCGCATTTTGACGCTATCCGTATTGGTTTAACCGCAACCCCCAGCGGCTATGTGGACCGCAACACCTATAAACTTTTTGACTGTTGGGATGAGACAGAACAAAAAGGCAAACCAACTTTCGTTTACAGCATTCGAAACGGCGTTAAAGAGGGGTATCTTGCCGGTTATGACATTGTGCAGATTGATACCAAAATATCGCTTGAGGGAGTAAGTTTTGAAGGCGAGGATTATAACCCGGAAGATTTGGAAAGAAAAATAAACATCTCGGCTCGCAACGAACAAGTCGCGCAAGCATATTTTTCCGAAGAAGAAAAACGTGACCCTAAGAAATCGAGAAAGGCAATCGTGTACGCGGTAACCAAACGCCACGCCGCTCAACTCGCTTATTATTTCAATCAAGCCAAGCCGGAATATAATGGCCGTTTTGCGGAAATTATTACTTCAGACACAGAAGATCCGCGTGGCGCCATTCGCCGTTTTAAACTGGAAGAATTGCCAATGATTGCGGTTTCGGTTGGCATGATGGACACTGGCATTGACGCGCCAATGGTTGAGAACTTAATCATGGTTCGGCCGACCCAATCACCAATTTTATATCAACAAATGCGCGGTCGCGGCAGTCGTCTTAGTCAGAAAATCAATAAAAAGTCATTCAGGATTTATGACTTTGCCGGTGTTACAAAATATTTCAATGATGAGAGCTATAACCCGTATTCGGAAATCGCTCGCGCAAAAGCCGGCATCCCGTGGGGCACGGAAACAAAGGATTTTGAAGCAGAAAACTTAGAAGTGCCAGCTGGTTTTATTCAGGTTGCTGAAACTGCGCCAGAAAATATTGATGTAGTTATAAAACGCGCCTATATTGAGATCGGCGCCGAAGGAGAAAAAATTGACTCGGATGATTATCAAGTGGCGTGGGAGAAGCAAATTCAGGAACTTGCCAAAGCTGAATCATTGCTCCAAAAAGTAAAAGAAGGACAAGAGCTTTCCAGTGATGAATCAGAAGTTCTTGCGGAAAAGTTAAATTCACCCATTTATTATTTTAACGAAGCAAACTTAAGAGAGGCGTACCAATATCCGCCTGGCACGCTGAACGAATTCATCAAAACCGCGCTTGGAATTCAAAATTTGCCCACCGAAACACAGCTTTACGAAGAGAGAATCAACGAGCTTTTTGAGGCGTGGCTAGTAGATAAAAATTTCACGGTTGAGCAGTCAAAAATTCTCCGCCTTATCAAAGCCCAATATATCGCTCGCCGACAGGCGATAGACGCTACGATATTTGAGGAACCGATTTTCCGCCAACTGGGTGGACTTAACCGCATTCTACAAATGTTCGGCGAAGACACACTGAAATTAACCCTTAAAGAATTAAACCAATCGGTCTTTATAAATTCTTCAAGCGAAAATTCCGCCGAAGCGGGACCGCACAATTAGTGGGATTGCTTCCATAAAGATAATATAGCATATCAAAAATTAAAGAAAATCAATTACTAAATATGGGTAAATTCAATTTCAAAGACGAACAAGATTTTGAGAAGGTGAGCAAAACGGCACAGGAGCTTTACGCTTTTATTGGCGAAATTCATTGCCCGTATTTTAATGAAAAGATTGCGTTCAACTCGGCCGGATTTAAGCACTTGAAATTCAAATCAGATCAAGTTGCTCGTCCGCGTTCCGAACAATACGCGCGCTTGAAACTGCTTACTCTTGCTCCGCAAGTGCTTTCTCTCTCCCGAACAGCGCAGGGAATTTCACACACAAAGCATTTTGAGCGAATTCGCATACATAGCCGCACCGACACGATTCTCAAGCCAGTATCCTATTATGAATTTATAGCGGTATTGGATAATGTACGAGTAAAAGTTGTCGTCAAACAGATTGATGGCGGCCAAAAGTTCTTTTGGAGCATTATTCCATTCTGGAAAATTGATACAGTGAACAGTCGGCGGGTTTTACACAGTGGCGATTTGGAGTATGACTAAACTAAAAAATACCGCAAAAGCGGCATTCTTTAGTAGTACTTGGCTACAGCTTGGATAGCCGTGACAGGGCGGACCCTCCAAGTACCAAATTCAACATAACACATAGACAGATTAAAAGTCAATGTTGTTACTGTGGATAACTAAAATACCAAAATATGACCCAAAACATCCAACAATTACGAGAAGAATTTAAGCAAAAGATGGACATTTTGAATAACTATCTTTTTGCTCAAGGGTTAAGCGACCCAATGACGCGCATTCAGCAGTTGAGTTTTTTGTTTTTTCTTAAAATGTTGGAGGAGCAGGACATTGCAATGGAAAGAGAGGAGAAACTGACTGGCCGCAAGCATAAATCAATCTTTGCGGGACAAAAAGATAAATTTCGCTGGTCGCGCTGGCGTGAAAAGGCCGGAGGAAATTTGTATAAATTTATTCGTGATGAAGTATTTCAATTTGTTACAGAGCTTCACAATGGTCACGATAATATCCGCCAAGTATTTGAAGGCGCAAAACTGCTTATCCCAGATGAGGCAACGCTTAAAAGAACCGTTGAAATTATTGATGGAATCAATTTTTCAAGTTTAGACACCGATGTTAAGGGTGATCTCTATGAGTATCTTCTTCAGCAAATAAATTCTGCTGGAAAACTGGGCGCGTTTCTCACGCCACGCCATATTATTCGCGCAATTATAGAAATGGTAAATCCTAAAATTGGAGAAACCATACTTGATCCAGCGTGCGGTACGAGCGGGTTTTTGATTGGCGCTTATGAGTACATTCGTTTGAAGAATAGTGATTCTAAAAATTTAGAAGAGAGAAATAGTCGGATGTTCGGTTATGGGGAAAAATTGAATAAAGAACAGTGGAAATTTCTTACAGAAAAAACATTCAATGGCTACGATGTTGCGCCAGAGATGGTGCGGCTCGCACTGATGAATCTTTTGCTTCATGGTCTTGAAGGAGCTCATATTTTGCGCAAAGACACGATTGCGGGCAGTGAAGACGAAAGCGATCTCCAAAAGTTTGATGTTGTTTTAACGAATCCACCATTTGCTGGCCTTGTTGATTCTGGACGCATTAAAGCCACTTTGCCTGTTAGATCCAAAAAAACACAAATTCTTTTTCTTGGATATAGTGGTCTTATTCCTAATTCATCTATTTTCCGTTATACTATTTACGCCATGACATAGAATAATAAATTTTAAATTTTATTGATTTTATTAATTTAATTTTAACTTTATTCATATGTCTACAAAAATTAACCTTACTA
>JAHJSK010000062.1 GCA_018830365.1 Patescibacteria group bacterium
CCCTGTTAAATTTCCTTTCAGAAATTTTACTTTCAGTAAAATTATTTAACAGGGTAAAGGTCGAAATTTAACAAAAAAATTAACAGGTAGGACATTTCTAAATTGCTGGGGGTAGGACATTTCTAAATTGCTTTGACAGAGAGACGCGGAGATTAAGACACTTTTGACTTTTTCTTTTTTATTTGGTAGAATTTTAACATAAAAAACATAATTATTCTTATAAAAAATATGGCTAAATTATTTTTACCAACTAAACTTACGGACGCTACGGTTGTGCCATGGGAAAAAGTAGCGCCGAAATCTGTATTTAAATTAGAAAAGGATTCCCGGGCAGGAGTGGTTTTGGACAAAGGAGGAGCACCAAGAATTTTTATTTTTGACACTAACGCTTTATTAGATGTTTTATCCGAAATTGATGAAAAATTAATAGACAAGCTCTCGGACAAAGAGTATGCTTCCAAATCAGCCAATCCAGCTGGTTGGCTTATTGACGAAATTGAATCAAAATTACCGCTAAGAAATGATTTTATTGAATCCTTAAGAAAAGCGATTAAAGAAGCCCAAGAAAAGGGCTGGATTCCGTTTTCAAAAATCTTAAACAAATTTTAATTGAACAATTTAGTGTATGTTTGAAATTAAATTTTCTCCTAGAAGCGAAAAAGAACTTAAAAAACTTTCTTTATTTATTCAAAAACGAATTAAGAAAAAATTAATCAACAACGCTTGTCTTTCCAATCCTTTGGTCCGAGCCAAACCATTAATTAATTTACCGCCAGCTACTCATCGTTTTCGCATTGGGAAATATCGCGTTTCTTTTTATTTGGTATGTTAGCTCAAAAGCAACCGAGGTGTTAGGCAAGACAAACACGAAGGAGGCGACTTGAGTCATTGATTACTTAAGGGAACATCAAGAAGGGATTTAAAACATCCCTTCTTTTTTTATTCTATTGGTTCGCGATAAACATCTTTTTTTGAAGGGCTTTTTAATGGTTTCGGATTTTTTTTGAAAAAGGCTCTTCTTCGGAAACAAAATTTTTTATAAAAACTATTTAATTGCAATCAAAAGAATTTGCAATTTGCAAAATATATTTTAATATGGTAGATTAATATTTGTAATTTAAAATTGTAAATTGTAAATTGATTGAAAATTGCCGCCCTACGGGTGGTCATCCGCAGGACGATCACCCTACGGGAGATGTCCCGAAAGAACAAAAATTGTAAATTATTTTATTTTTAACTTTTAACCTTGAACTTTGAAATTGCTTTTAAGTTTTGCGTTTTGCGTTTTGCGTTTCATACTATGTGTCCCACCATTCATCAACTTATTAAAAAGCCGAGAAAAAAGACAGAGAAAAAAATTAAAATGAAGGCGTTGACCTTTAGTTTTGACACGCAAAAAAATAAGGTATCTTGGTATCCATCGCCTTTTAAAAGAGGAATTTGTTTAAAAGTTTTCACAATGACGCCTAAAAAACCAAATTCCGCTTTAAGAAAAGTTGCGCGGGTAAAATTAAGCAACAATAAAGAGGTGACTGCTTATATTCCGGGGGAAGGTCATAATTTGCAGCCCCACTCTGTGGTTTTAATAAGAGGAGGAAGAGTTAGGGATTTGCCAGGAGTGAGATATCATGTGGTAAGAGGTCCGCTGGACGCAGGTCCAGTAGTAGAAAGAAGACAAGGCAGATCAAGATATGGAACAAAGAGGGTGAAAAAAAAGATTTAAGATTTAAGATTTAAGATTTTGAGTTGTTGTTTTGAGTTTTGACTTTTGCGTTTTGCGTTTATTCAAATTATGTCTAAAAAATTTAAAATACGAGAAATTAAGCCAGAGTCAGTTTATAACGATGTTTTGCTGGCTAAATTTATCAATCATATAATGCAAAGAGGAAAGAAGTTTTTGGCGGGTAAAATTGTTTACCGGGCTTTTGACATAATTAAAAAAGATAACAAAGAAAATCCTTTGGATATTTTTAAAAAAGCGTTAGATAAAATCGGACCTTCGGTTGAAGTCAGGCCGCGAAGAGTTGGGGGCGCTACTTACCAAGTTCCCGTAGATGTGAAGGGCGATAGAAAAATGGGTTTGGCAATGAGATGGCTGATTGAAACAACTAGAAAAAAGAAAGGAAAAACTATGGATGAAAAATTAGCTCATGAAATAATTGCAGCATCAAAAGGGGAAGGGGATGCCGTGAAAAAACGAATCAATATTGAAAAAATGGCGGCGGCTAATCGCTCTTTTGCTTATTTGGCAAAATCAAAAAAATAGAGAGCATTATTTTTATGAATAATATTGTTTTTACCGATCATGCTTATTATCAGATGAAAGAAAGAAAAATTTCAGAAAAATCAATAATTGCTGCCCTGAATAACCCCGATAGAATTAAATCGCAAACAAATCAAAGAAAACAATTAATAAAATTATTCCAACGCAATAAAAGGAAATATTTTTTAGTGGTGATATATGAAGAAAATCGTCAAGTCAAAAAAGTCGTTACGGTATTTGTCACCTCTAAAATTAAAAAATATTTCTAAATTAATATATGCGATTCCACTACGATAAAAAACAAGATGCTTTATATATCAGATTTAATGAAAATCTTTACGCTGAAAGCGACGAAATACACGAAGGAATTATTTTAGATTATAATAAACAGGGTAAAATTATTGGTATGGAAATTCTTGATGTTTCTAAAAAATTCCCGCGGCAATTTAAAACAGAAATAATCAAACGCAAACTTCCTTTATCAATTCTCATTGAATCTAAAATTTAAGGTTTTGTTGTGTCGGAAGAATTTTTAATTATGACTATTGAAAACTAGATAAGCTCCGCTTAAGTGGCGCTTCGTTTGAAAACCAGATATGCAATTTTTTCGGAGAGAAAAATTGCACTGGCGACTCGCCTCGCTTCGCGGGCGAAGCGGGGACGCGGCAATGGGATGCTTAATTTACCCTGTTAAATAATTCGCCTTTGGCGAATTGCCCTTCAGGGCATTTAACAGGGTGAACTCAAATGTCCACTTGCCCCTCACCTTTTTTTTAAAAAAGGTGAGGGGCTTGCTTTCAAAAAAACACTTTCCGATATAATTATGAAATTATCTGCTAAACAAAAATCTCAAATTCAAAAAATCGGAGATAAATATCGTCTCAAGCTGATTTTGATTCATGGTTCGTACGCAAAAGCAAAGCAACGGATCGGAAGCGATTTAGATGTTGCGATTTTAGGTAAGCAACCAATTGATTGGAAAACCTTTAATAACATTTTCAGCGATTTGGAAAATGTTTTTGGAAACAAAAAAGAGCGAGAGCTTGATTTAAAAACTTTGGAAAATGTTGATGCTTTATTTTTATATCAAGTGATGAAAGACAGCATTTTGCTTTATGGTTTTTCATTTGATTATTGGGAATTAAAAACTTATAGCATACGAAATTATTGGGACAATATGCCTATTTTTAAATTAGAGGACGCTCTACTTAATAAATTTTTCAAAAGAAAATATGCTTGATAGAATTTTTGTCAAAAGAAAATTAAAAATGATTACTGAAGATTTGGATTGTTTAAAAGAATTTCGCGATTATAGTTTAGATGATTTGGCAAAAGATTTTTTAAAACAAGCGGCTGTTGAAAGAATGCTTGAAAGAATTGTGATCAGAGCTGTTGACATCAACAATCACATTATTATTGAAAAAGGAAAAGGCATAGAAAAAATCAGAGGATACGCTGATACTTTTAAAGAATTGGTTAATTTTAAAATTTATTCTCAAGACCTGGCAAAAAAATTAAGCGAGGACGCAAGATTTAGAAACATTTTAGTTCATGAATACAATAATGTTGATAAAAATTTAATTCATAAAAAGATGAAGGAAGTTATTGATGATTTTAATAAATATTCAGCATCTATTTTGAAATTTTTAACAAAAGAAAAATAGAAAAATAAGAGAATGTAAAAAATAATTCAAAATCTTATGTCGGAATTTTGAATTTTTATTTTATATGTTTTTTAAATCAATTAAACAATTTATTATTAAAAATAAATTACAAAAAATATTGGATAAATATCCAATTGTTTTTGCTTATGTTTTTGGTTCTTACGCAAAAGAGCGATCAGGGCTTTTAAGCGATTTTGATATTGCTATTTTTATTAATCCAAAAATTGAAATAAATAAAAGAGATAAAATTCGTTTTGACATTAAAGATGATATTGAAAAATTTTTAAAAAAAACCGATGTTGTTGTATTAAATGAGGCGGAGCCATTCTTAGAAAAAGAAGTTGTTTATGATGGAAAAGTTTTATACGCCAAAGATGACAACGCGCGCAGGCATTATGAAGCCAACGCGATTGGCAGATGGCTTGATTGGGAGTATTATGATAAACAATTTATTCAATCAATCAGAAAAAACTTCGGAAAACCAATTAAAATTTATGGCCAATAAAGAAATTATTTACAGAAGAATAAAAAAATTACGAGAATATATTTCCAAACTTAAAGCGCTTCAAAAACATAGTTTTGAAAAATTTGACATTAATGTAGAAATAAACTGGGCCATTGACAGAGGGTTGCAACTTGCAATTGAATCATGCATTGATATAGGAAAAGAAATTATCACTGCTTCTGATTTTGAAAAACCTGAATCTTATCAGCATATTTTTCAAATTTTAAGAAAACATCAAATTATTGACGAAAATTTATGTGAAAAAATACAAGAATTAACGAGGTTTCGCAATAAATTAATCCATGATTACCTCTATTTGGATTCGAAAGAAATTTATATGTTTTTTAAAAAAAATTTAGGATATTTTGAAGAATATCTTTATGCAATAGAAAAATTTATGAAAAAGGTTTAAAAATATGGCAGAAAAAGAAAAAAAATTATTTGAACAAGAAATACTCGCAGATCCAGAGAGAGAGAGAGAGAATAAAGAGAAAGAAATTAAAGATTTGTTATTTGACATAAATCGTTGTTTAAATGAATGGACAATTATGGAGGATAAGTGGATTACACCCGAAATGTATTTGCCGAGTAAAAAAGAAGAATTAGAAAAAATACGAAAAAATAAATTAAGAAAAAATTGGTTTCAATTTGTAACCCTTACGATTGAAGGCGCCGAAGAGGTGTTGGATGAAAATAGTTATGAAACATTAAACAAGAAATTAGGTGAATTGATAAAAAAAGTTCATTCAACTCAAGGAAAAGAAGGGAAAATGAATAGAGGATTGGTGGAGCAAGGAGATAACTTATTGATAGAGCTTAAAGATTTGTTGGAGAAAAAATTTTAAAAATACAAAATTAAACACAAAGCATTTAATAAAATATTGGAAAGAAAGCGCGGGAAGAGATTTTGTTGTGAAGAAAGTTTGTTTAAATTAAAGCATTATTCTCATTGTTTATTTTTTTGTCATTTAAGTTTAGAAAAATTATTAAAAGGATTGGTGGTAAAGGAGACAAAAACACACGCTCCCTTTGTTCATGATTTGGTTTATTTAGCCAAATTAACCAATTTAAATTTTATTCAAGAACAAATAAAAGATTTAGAAGAAATTAATAAGTTTAACATTAAAGCTCGTTATGACAATGAGAAATTAAAATTTTATTTTCAAACGGAACGAGTAAAAACAAAAACGAAGTTTTTGTTTTTCCGAGTGAGTGCCGAAAATACACCCCAGACATTTGGGATTTAATATTCCCCGAATGTCTGGGGTTTATAAAATTTGCAATAAAGTTTATACAGAAAAATATTTTGAAATTTGTAAAAATTTTTATTTATGGCTAAAAAAAAATTACCAATAATAATAAAAAAAACCATTGATCAATATTTAGAGATTTTAAAAAAAGATAAATTACCGATAAAAAAGGTGATACTTTTTGGTTCTTATGCGAAAGGAGAGCAACACAAATGGAGCGATATTGATTTATGTATTATTTCTTCTGCTTTCAATAGAAAAAAGGATCCTTTGGATTATTTATGGAGTAAAAGAATTGTTAATAAAAATGTTCATATTGAGCCAATCGGGTTTCATCCTAAAGATTTTGTTAATGAAAGCCCTTTGGTTTGGGAAATTAAAAAAACAGGAAAAATAATTTGAATTTGTTGAACTTTGAACTTTGAACTTTGAACTTTGAACTTTGAACTTTGAACTATTAGTATCCTATTATTATGAGACAATATCCAATTGAAAAAATGCGCAATATCGGCATCATTGCCCACATTGACGCAGGTAAAACAACTGTTAGCGAGCGGATTCTTTTTTATACCGGAGTTAGCCATAAAATCGGAGAGGTTCATGATGGCCAAGCGATTATGGATTGGATGGTTCAGGAAAGAGAAAGAGGAATCACAATCACTTCAGCCGCCACTACCTTATATTGGACGCCCAGAGATTTTCCTCAAGAAAAAACCAGCGAGCATCAAATAAATATCATTGATACGCCTGGACACATTGATTTTACCGCTGAAGTTCAGAGGTCGTTGCGAGTTTTAGATGGGGCGGTAGTGGTTTTTGACGGCGTGGCAGGAGTGGAAGCGCAATCGGAGACGGTTTGGCGTCAAGCGGATATGTATAAAGTGCCGCGTATTTGTTTTATTAATAAACTTGACCGCATGGGCGCGAGCTTTGAAAATAGCTTGGAAAGCATTTATAAAAAACTTACTTCTAACGCGGTTGTTATTCAAATTCCAATTGGCAAAGAGTCCGGATTTGAAGGGATTATTGATTTAATTTCGCAAAAAGCATTTTATTTTGAAGGCGATTTTGGACAGGATATAATAGAAAAAGAAATTCCCGAAGCAATGAAAGCGCAATTTCTCGCAGCAAGAGAAAAAATGTTGGAAAAAGTGGCGGCAGAAGACGAAGAATTATTAAATGCGTTTCTGGATAAAAAAGAGATATTGCCAAGCAAAATCAGGGAAGTTTTGAAAAAAGCGACAATTGAATTTAAACTCATCCCAATTTTATGTGGCACTGCTTTAAAAAACAAAGGCGTTCAATTATTGCTTGACGCGGTTTGCTATTATTTGCCAAACCCGAAAGAACTGCAATCTATTCAAGGCATTGATCCTGACACGGACGAAAAAATTATTAGAAAACCCGATGATTCGGAGCCATTTTCCGCTTTGGTTTTTAAATTAGCAACAGACCCATATATGGGCAGTTTGAGTTATTTCAGGGTCTATTCTGGCTCTTTAAAAAAGGGCTCTTATGTTTTGAATAGCGCCACAGGTGAAAAAGAAAGAATCAGCCGTATTTTAAGAATGCACGCTAATTCAAGAAGCGAGATGGAGGAAATTTTTACCGGAGACATTGCCGCTACGGTTGGCTTAAAAGAGACAGGAACAGGCCATACTCTTTGCGATGTTGACGCGCGGATTTTGCTTGAAAAAGTTGTTTTCCCGACGCCGGTTATTTCTATACGAATAAATCCAGAGACCAAAATTGACCAAGAAAAAATGTGTTTGGCTTTAAAAAAATTAGCCAACGAAGACCCTACTTTTCGCATCAGAGAGGACTTGGAAACAGGCGAGACAATTATTTCGGGAATGGGAGAACTGCATCTTGACATTCTCGTTGATCGGCTAAGAAGAGAGTTTAATGTTCAAGTTGCAACTGGCAAGCCACAGGTGGCTTACAAAGAAACAATTTCTCAAAAAGCAGAAGCAGAGGGAAAATATATTCGCCAATCAGGAGGTCGGGGGCAATATGGACATGTTTGTTTGAAAATTGAACCAAAAGAAAGAGGAGAGGGATTTGAATTTGTGAATGAGATAAAAGGAGGAACCATTCCGCAAACATTTATCCCGGCCATTAAAAAGGGAGTAGAAGAAGCTGTGGAAAAAGGAATTTTGGCGAGCTATCCTGTGATTGATGTGAAAATTATTCTTCATGACGGCTCTTTTCATGAAGTTGATTCTTCGGAAATCGCTTTTAAAATCGCGGCTATTCAAGCTGTGCAAGCGGCCGCAAGAAAAGCGGATTTGTTTTTACTGGAGCCAATTATGCGGCTTGAAATTGTGGTGCCCGAAGAGTTTTTTGGCGATGTTATTGGCGATGTGAATAGAAGAAGAGGAATTATTGAGGAAACAAAAGACAGGAGCGAGTTAAAAGTAATAGATGGAAAAGTTCCTTTAAGAGAAATGTTTGGCTACGCGACTTCTTTGCGGTCATTAACCCAAGGACGGGGAACTTTTACAATGGAATTTGACCATTACCACAGAATTCCCAAAAACATTACCGAAGAAATAATAGAAGGAAAAACCAAGGGATAGCAACTTTATTTGTCTGTGTAGTAGAAGGCGCAAAGATATAGAAAGAGAAAATTGTTGCACATTGTTTTAATTTTTTACACAACCAGATAAGCAATTTTTCTCTCCGAGAAAAATTGCACTGGCGACTCGCCTCGCTTCGCGGGCGAAGCGGGGACGCGGGAATGGGATGCTTAATTTGCCCCTCACCTTTTTGTTTAAAAAGGTGAGGGGCTTACTCAAACATCTCAATTTGCTTTCAAAACAAATCCCTCACCTTTTTTCCTTTCAGGAAAAAAGGTGAGGGATAAACACTTTCCAATATAATTATAAAATTGAATACAATAAATAAGATATTGAGTTCGTATAATAGCAAATAAAAGTCGATATTATACGATCAATTCGTATAAAAATGAGTTATGTGAAATTATATTTTTATCTAATAAAATAAGTCTTATGAAACACAATAGTTACGCAAATGGCGGCCTTCAAAACATTGAGTTCAATGACAATGGCGTCGATAAATCAGTCGGCGTTGTCGAGCTTGGCAATTATACTTTTACGCCTGATCGTGAAGAAACCATACAATGCCTAACAGGTTCGGTGGAAATCAATAATGAGCCATGCTTGCCAGGCCAAAAGATTGTAGTCAAACAAGGCGCGCCATTTGCTATCGTAGCAAAAGAAACCTCTACCTATATTTGTTCGTATCGATAAAAATATAACATCGCAGAACACGGTATATCCGGCTACATTCCCGCCTTTCATTATTTTATGCATTAGGAATGGCGATACTCCACCCAAATCCCGCGCTAATTTTTATGGGATTCGGCTGGAGTTTTCCTGTGGTCGGACCACCCGAAAGCTTAATTAATTGAATTTGGCCTTTGGAGCTTTACGGTGGTCGGACCATCTGAAAGCTTTACCGAGGTTATTCTTTTAAGCGCGAAAAAGAAAAATGGTGGGACTTCGGATACGCGCAAACGGTAGCTGAAATGCCTGACAATGAATAAAAAAATAGGTGTTTTGTGTTTCCGGAATTCACCCTCTACCTCATATTTATGGTAAAATAAAGACTGGTTTTTCAACTAAACTTAATTGTGTTATGACGAAAAAACATACAATAAAAGTTGAGGGAATCGAAATAGTCACTTTTACCAAAAATAATAGTGATTATATTTCTTTAACCGATATTGCGCGTCATAAAAATTCCTCATTTCCAGCTGATGTTGTAAAAAATTGGATGAGAACTCGCAGTACGATTGACTTTCTTGGATTATGGGAAAAACTGCACAACCCAGCCTTTAAACTGGTCGAATTTGACCAGTTTAAAAATGAGGCTGGCGCAAACTCTTTTGTGTTATCTCCACAAAAATGGATTGAAAAAACGCAGGCCATTGGTTTAATTTCAAAATCTGGCAGATACGGTGGAGGCACTTTCGCGCATAAAGACATAGCGTTTGAATTTGCCTCTTGGGTAAGCGCGGAATTTAAGCTGTATTTATTGATTGAATTTCAACGGCTTAAACAAGATGAAAATAGTCGATTAAAACTGGAATGGAATCTTCAAAGAACACTATCAAAGATCAATTACAAAATTCATACCGACGCCATCAAGGAAAAACTAATTCCGCATGAGCTAACAAAAGATCAAATCAATATGAAATATGCCAATGAAGCGGATTTACTCAACGTTGCATTGTTCGGAATAACCGCAAAAATTTGGCGGGATCAAAATCCAAAACTTAATGGAAATATCAGGGATTATGCTTCGATTGAACAATTGGTGGTTTTGTCTAATCTCGAAAGCATAAACGCATTATTGATTCGCGAAGGTCTTTCCCAGAAAGATAGAATCCTAAAACTAAACAATACCGCAATAATTCAAATGAAGTCGCTTTTAACAAACGACGGAATAAAAAAATTAAAATCACCAAAATAAATTATAATAAGGTGTTTTTGGCTCAGCTCAAAAAATTCACCCCCCCCTTTTTTTTGAGCCAAAAACAAAAAATCAATTTTTTTTAGAATTGGAGCTTTCCGGTGGTCGGACCACTTGAAAGCTTAATAGGCAGATAAACAGGATTTTTCAAGCTTACATTTTCCGGTGGTCGTTTTCCGGTGGTCGGACCACCGGAAAGCTTTACCGAGGTTGAATCTTGGTAAAACTTAATTTAAATTGGCGATATAAAGCGATCTTTAACACAAGGTAGGGGAACTTTTACAATGGAATTTGACCACCCTTTGTCGCAATCCTTGCTTTTTAATGCAGGGGCATTGAATTTGAAAAAAAAATTGATATTCTCAATATAATGAAAATAAAAATTTTATTGCTTCATATAGGAATCGGAATTTTAACTTTTTATTTGGCAATTTTATTTATTCCTGGCGTTTCCGTAAAAGGCGATTTTCAGAGCTCACTTAAAATTTTATTTTTTGCCGGAATTGTGTTAGGTTTGGTAAATTATTTTCTTAAACCCATAATAGATTTAATTACCGCTCCAATAAGAATCTTGACTTTTGGTGTTTTTGGATTGATTATAAATATGTCCATTATTTGGTTTATAGATATTCTTTTTTCGCAATTAATTATGACAGGAATAACGCCTCTTTTTTACACAGGAATTCTCATTTGCTTTCTTAATTTTTTTGCTTCAAAAATCAAATAATTATCTTATTTGAATAAATTTCTAATTTCTAATTTTACTGGACGCTCTTGAGCGGACTCCCCGTAGGATTGATTTAGAATTTCGAATTTAGAATTTCGCTGAACGCCTTTAAGCGGACACCCCGTAGGGTTGATTTTGAATAAATTGCAACCCTACGGGGAGTCTCGTCTTTTAGACGATCCAGAAATGACTGAAATTAGAAACAAATTAAGGAAATAGTTTTTTTATTAAAAATTGATACATTCGAATTTGATTCGAAATTCTAAATTCAAAATTCAAAATTTATTATGGAGTTAATGCTCTCTATTTTTTAAAAAAATGAACCAAATTCTTTTGATTTTACAAATTGTCATTTCTTTTTTATTGATTATTTTTATCTTGCTTCAACAAAGAGGGACTGCTTTGGGCGCTGTTTTCGGACAAGGAGACAATTTTTATTTTAAAAAACGGGGTATGGAAAAAACGATTTTTTTGCTTACCATTGTTTTGTCTGTTCTCTTTATTGGCGTTTCTCTGTTAAATTTGTTGATTCATTAAAATTAAAATTTTAAAACCGAAATTCATTGGCGCTTTGCCGTGTTAATTGGAATTTCGCTTGATATTTAAGAACAATTTCTAAAATAAACCCCAGACATTTGGGTGGGGTATTTAATCAAATGTCCGAGGTGTATTTTCGGCACTTGCCTGCCTGCGGTAGGCAGGCTCGGGAAAAAATAAACTTCGTTTCTTCTTTCCCTCGCTTCGTTTGAAAATGAAAAATCACTTTTTTTGTAATTTTCCGGGAATATCTCTTTGGACAAAGTTTTTTAATGTTCTTTCCAAAACAGAAAAAACATGGTTTTCCTTGTTTTTTTTTCTATTTATACTTTCCGCTAGTTTTTTAAATCTTAATTATTATTTTAAAAATACCGCTGTCTTGGCAAAGCAAGGAGGAGAATATAGAGAAGGACTTATTGGCCAACCAAGATTCATCAACCCGCTTTACCTTTCCGGCAATGACGCGGACCGAGATCTAGTAGAAATTTTATATTCTTCCCTTGTGAAATTTGACGAAAAAGGCGAAATCATAAAAGACCTTGCCAAGGATTTTCAAATTAAAAATAATGGTAAAGATTATGAATTTTTTTTAAAAGAAAATATTTTTTGGCACGATAAAAAACCACTTACAACAGAAGATATAATTTTTACCATAGGGCTTATTCAAGCGGCTCAATATAAAAGTCCTCAAATAGTAGAATGGTCAGGCATAACAGCTGAAAAGCAGGGCAATGATAAAATTATTTTTCATCTTCAAAAAACATATTCTTCTTTTTTAGAAACCGTAACTCATTTAAAAATTTTACCTAAACATATTTTTCAGGATATTCCTCCTGAAAATTTTCCTTGGATTTTAGCTAATCAAGAATATCTAATTGGCTCAGGTCCTTTTCAAATAAAAGAAATAAAAAAAGACAAATCAGGATACACCAATAAAATAACTTTGCAAAGGAACGAAAATTTTTACGGCAAAAAACCTTTTTTAGAAAAAATTTCTTTTAATTTTTATAAAAACATTGAGGAATTATTAAAAGAAGCATTGAGCAAAAAAATTGACGGGGTTTCCATTGTAGATTCAAGATATTTGAAAAACATAGAAAAGCAAAAATTTCAGCTTTATCGTTTATCTATGCCAAGATATTTTGCTCTTTTTTTTAATCTCAAAGACCCAAGATTTTCGCAAGAAAAAGGGATAAAGCAAGTTTTCAACTACACTATTGATAAAAAAGAGATTTTGGAAAAAGTGTTTTTTAATGAAGGTCAGATTGTGGACTCTCCAATTTTATGCGATTATTTTAATTTTTCTCCTTCAAAACAAAATTTTGAATTTAATCCAAAAAAAGCCGAAGAAATTTTAGATGAACAAGGATTTTTAAAAAATCAAGAAGGGAAAAGAGTAAAAACACAAGAAAACAACACAAGCTTTTTATTTAAAAACAATCTTAAGCAGGGAAGCAAAGGGGAAGAAATTAAAGAACTCCAAAAATGCCTTAGCAAAGACAAAGAAGTTTATCCTAATGGAAAAATTACTGGCCTTTTTGGGAAGGAAACAAAACAAGCAGTAATCCGGTTCCAGGAAAAATATGCCAAAGAAATTCTTTTGCCGTCTGGTTTGAAAAAGGGAACAGGCGAGGTAAAGCCATTAACCAGAGAAAAACTTAATCAAGTTTGCCAAGAAAATGAAAAACAAGTTATTCCTTTAAAATTTACCTTAACCACTATCAACAAGCCCCCTTTAATAGAAATTGCGGAAATTTTAAAAAAACAATTAGAAAGCATTGGAATGGAAATTGAGATTAAGAAGATTTCTCTTTCAGAGTTAGAAACAAGCGTTTTGGCAAAAAGAGAGTTTGAAATATTACTTTTTGGCGAAGCATTGGGCCAAATCCCGGATATGTTTCCTTACTGGCATTCTTCTCAAGCAGAATACCCGGGGCTAAACATTACCAACTTTCAGTCAAAACAAGCTGACGAATTTTTAATAAAAGCCAGAGAAGGGCTGGAAGGAAAAGAGAGAAAAGAAAATTTAGAACTTTTCCAAGAAATTTTTTTGGAAGATTCGCCTGCTGTGTTTTTAGTTCGCAGTTATTATTTCTATTTTGTTTCTTCAAATGTGAAGGGATATAAAATGGAAAAAATTACCCAGCCCTCAAACAGATTCAGCAAAATTGAGGACTTGTATGTTAAGACGAAAAGAGAGTGGAGGAATAAAGGGCATTAGCCTGAATAGTTGTAAGATTAAAGTTGCAAGATTAAAGTTGAACCTGCCCGCATCGCTACGCGAGTAAGCTCGCTTGCGAAGCGTTGCAGGCGGGAGATTAAAATTTCTAATTTCTAATTCACCTAATTTCTAATCAATGTCCAAACTTCAATACTCAATGTCCAATCAAATCCCAATTTTCAATTTTCAATGAATTTTTGTCCCGAAGGGACAAAAATTTATTGTAAATTGTGTCATTTCATATTCATTTAAGTTTTTCGCTTTGCGTTTTTCGCTTAATTATTATGTCCAAATTTACTCACTTACATGTTCATTCGCACTATTCTTTGCTTGACGGTTTGCCAAAGATTGACGAGCTTTTAGATAGGGTTCAGGAGCTTGGAATGGATAGTTGCGCTTTAACTGACCACGGAGTTTTATATGGCGCGGTTGAATTTTACAAAAAAGCCAAGAAAAGGGGAATAAAGCCGATAATAGGGTGCGAAGTTTATTTGGCTCAAGAGCGAATGTATCAAAAAAGAGCAAACATTGATGATTTGAAATACCATTTAGTGCTTTTGGCAAAAAACGAAGAAGGTTATAAAAATTTAATTAAACTTGTAACGCAAGCTCACTTGGAAGGTTTTTATTACAAGCCTAGAATTGACGAAGAATTGCTTAGCCAGCATAGCTCGGGCTTAATCGCGCTTTCCGCTTGCGTAAGAGGAAAAATTCCTTATTTAATAAACAAAGGGAAAATTGAAGAAGCGGAAAAACAGGCATTGAAATACAAAGAAATTTTTGGTCAAGAAAATTTTTATTTAGAAATTCAAAATCACCCCGACTTAAAAGAGCAAGTAAAAGCAAATGAAGTTTTGATTGATTTTTCAAAAAAATTAGACATTCCATTAGTTGCCACCAATGATGCCCATTATTTAAAAACAGAAGACACGGAGGCCCAAGACATTTTAATGTTAATTAATACTGGCGCTAAAATAGATAATCCCGAACGGCTCACAATGAAAGCCAATGATTTTTCCTTTAAGACGCAGGAAGAAATGGCAAACGATTTTAAAGATGTTCCATTGGCCATTGAAAATACGCAAAAAATTGCGGCTCAATGCGATTTTCAATTTAATTTGGGACAAGTAAAACTGCCTGTTTTTGAAACATTAAATAACAAGTCGCCTGATGAATATTTGAGAGAACTTTGTTATCAAGGTTTAGAAAATGAAAAAAAGAAAATTGAAGACAAAGTTCAGGCGCAAAAGCGGCTGGATTACGAGCTTTCAGTTATTAAGCAAACAGGTTTTGCTTCTTACCTTCTCATTGTCCATGATTTTGTTAAATGGGCAAAAGAAAATAGAATTGTTGTTGGTCCTGGCCGCGGAAGCGCGGGGGGATCGTTGGCTGTTTATCTTTTAGACATTACGGAAGTTGACCCATTGAAATATGATTTGCTGTTTGAAAGATTTTTAAATCCAGAAAGAATTTCAATGCCTGACATTGATTTGGATTTTGCCGACCGCAGGAGAGATGAGGTAATAGATTATGTCGCTCAAAAATATGGCAGGGAAAAAGTGGCTCAAATTATTACTTTTGGGAAAATGGCTGCCCGCGCCGCAATCAGAGATGTGGGAAGAGCAACACAATTGGACTATAGTTTTTGCGACAAAATAGCCAAAATCATTCCTTTTGGTTTCACATTAGACGAGTCGTTAAAAAAGGTTTCTGAATTTAAACAGCTTTATGAAACAGATGAGGCGGCAAAAAAATTAATTGATTTTGCGAGAAAACTTGAGGGCTGCGCTCGGCACGCTTCCACTCATGCGTGTGGGGTGGTGATTTCCGACAAGCCCTTAGATGAAATCGTGCCTTTGCAATATCCCACTCAAAACGACACGACTATTACCACTCAATATGATATGTATTCTGTTGAGGATTTGGGTCTTTTAAAAATGGATTTTTTGGGTTTGAAAAATTTAACTATTATTGAAGACGCTATTGCCAGAATTTATAAGACGCAAGATAAGAAAATAGAGCTTGATGAAATTCCTTTTGACGATAAAAAAACTTTCAAGCTTTTGCAAGAAGGGAAAACAATTTCTGTGTTTCAATTGGAAGCAGATGCCGTGCAAGGGTATCTAAAAGAATTAAAGCCAAATGACTTTGAAGACATCATTGTTCTTAACGCGTTAAATCGGCCAGGCCCAATGGCTTTTATCCCGGAATATATCCAGAGGAAACATAAAAAAAAGAGGGTTGAATATTTGCACCCGAAATTAAAATCAATTTTGGAATCCACTCAAGGCATTTGTATTTTTCAAGAGCAGTTAATGCAAATTGCCAGAGACCTGGCTGGTTTTAGTTTTTTTGAGGCAGATGTTTTAAGAAAAGCAGTGGCTAAAAAAATAAAATCCTCATTGCTGGGACAAGAAGAAAAATTTATTCAAGGAATGATAAAAAATGGAATAGCACTACAAATCGCTCGTAAAATTTGGGATTGGATATTGCCTTTTGCCCAGTATGGTTTTTGCCGCGCTCATTCCACTGCTTATGCGATGATTGCTTTTCAAACAGCTTATTTAAAAGCTCATTTTCCGGTTGAATTTATGGCCGCTGTTTTAACTTCAGAAAAAAATAATATTGAAAAAATCGCTTTTTTAATAGACGAATGCAAAAATATGGAGATTGAGGTTTTGGCTCCGGACATTAATGAAAGTTTTAGAAATTTTTCAGTAATTCCCGGTAAAAATAAAATAAGATTCGGACTTTTGGCGATTAAAAATGTGGGCTCTAATATCGTGTCGTCAATCATAGAACAAAGGGAGAAAGGGATTTTTAAAAATTTTTCTGATTTTATTACCAGAATTGACTCAAAAGATTTGAATAAAAAATCGTTGGAAAGCTTAATCAAGACCGGGGCATTTGATAAATTTGAAGAAAGAGGCAGGTTATTAGAAAACCTTGAAGATGTTTTAACATTTAATCGCGACATCAGAAAAATAAATAATTCCGAGCAAAGAAGTTTATTTGAAAACCACTCGTCAAATTTTTCTTTTTCATTCAAATTAAAACCAGCAAGCCCGATTCGTTCTGATCAAAAACTTTTGTGGGAAAAAGAACTTTTGGGTTTATATATTTCTTCGCATCCCTTAGAAAATTTCAAAAAAATTTTAGCTAGAAGAGCGTTTCCTTTAAAAGAATTAAAAGAGCATATTTTTAATCAAAAAATAAGAGTGGGTGGAATAATTTCTTCCATTAAAAAGATTTTAACCAAAAAGGGCGAGCCAATGCTGTTTGTTAAATTAGAGGATTTGACTGGGAAAATAGAAGTAGTAGTTTTTCCCGGACTTTTAGAAAGAAGCCCCGAGCTTTTGCAAGAAAATAAAATTATTTTTATAAGCGGGAAAGTGGATAATTACAAAGACGCGCCAAAAATAATCGCGGAAGAAATAGAAGAAATAATAGAAGATAAATAATCCTATAGATATTGCTAAATTTTAAATTCTAAAAAATTATAAACCCCAGACAAATGTCCAAATGTCTGAGGGTTTATTTGAAAATTTGCGGATAGAATGTTATGCTAATTAAGTATGGCATGGGATTATACGAAAACTGAATATGATAAGCAGGCAAAAGCGGATCCGATTTGGCGATTTGAGCGTTTAATCAATTATGGTCTCAATGGGACCAAGCTTAACGCGGATGAACTCAAAAAGTATTTGCCTCAACTACGCATTCCGCAAAATAGACGGGCGTTTTTAGAATTATTATTATGGAACAAGCCATTCTAACAGATGTTCAAAAAAAAGCGCTTAATGTTGTTTTTGACGAGCCAAAATTAAATGATTTTTATCTTACTGGTGGCACCGCGCTTTCCGTGTATTATTTCCAGCATCGTATTTCAGATGACCTTGATTTTTTTACTGCAAACGAACCAGACAAACAATTTCTGCATATATTTGCCGAACGATTAAAAACAATTGTTGGAGCAAATAGTTATCGTTTTGAGCATCCTTATGATCGCAATATTTTTTTGTTTTCAATCGCGGATAGCGAATTAAAAATTGAATTTACTTACTATCCATTTCAACAACTTGAAGCGCCTGTAATATACGAGGGTGTCCGCGTTGATAGTTTACGCGACATCGCCGCCAACAAAATTATGGCGCTTATTGATCGTTTTGACCCAAAAGATTTTGTTGATTTATTTTTTATTTTAAAGCAGAAAACGCTCAAGGAAATACTCTATGATATGGAAAAAAAATTTGATTTTACCATTGAGGCATTAACGCTCGGCAGTGAATTTGCAAAAGCGCAACGCATTGAAGCATTGCCAAAGATGATTAAATCATTAACAGTAGAAGAATTGAAAATATTTTTTGCTGAACTTGCCAAAACGTTTCGCGAAGAAGTGTTGGGAAATAATATGGATTTTTCGGAAGGCCTTGACAAGTAAAATAAAAATATTAAATTGAAACAAAGGTTCGAACCTAAATTAAAATTTTGAAATTAAAAAATCTAAAATTTAAAAATTATTTTTATGTGTTCTGTTCTTGGCTCTGACATTTTTAATTGTTCCAAGGTCTTCTTTTGCGCTTACTGCTGATGAGCTTCGGATTCAGATTTCAGCTCTTTCAGCTCAATTAGAACAGCTCAAAGCCCAATTAGCTCAAATTCAAGGTCAACCGGCTCAATGGTGTCATAATTTTGATGTTAATTTGAAAATTGGCGATAAGAGTTCGGAAATTACGCAATTAAAACAAGCATTGATAAAAGATGGTTCTATGTCTTATATGGCATTGTCAGCCGAAGAGGATTTTGACGAATCAACTGCTTCAGCGGTTGTTGGCTTTCAGGAAAAATACAGAGATGAAATTTTAACTCCTTTGGGTTTGAAACATGGAACAGGTTTTGTTGGTCCAGCAACCCGAGCGAAATTAAATAAATTGTATGGGTGTGGAATAATTAAACCATCTTGTCCTCAATTTGTGTCGCCAATTTCTGGTTGGTGCAAAAACGGGAAAATAGTTTCTGGTGGATACGATGAAAATGGCTGTATTTCGCCGCCAAAATGTGTGCTTTCAACAGAAAATCTTCCGCCAGTGATCAGCGGAGTTTCTGGACCGACTCAATTAAAAATTAATGAAACTGGAACTTGGACAATTAAAGCAAGCGATCCGGAACAAGGAATTTTAACTTATTCTGTTGTTTGGGGAGACGAAACAACTGGAAGCGCTTTTGCTCCAACTTCAAAATCATCAACTTATACTCAAACAACAACTTTCACTCATTCCTATTTTAAGACAGGAATTTATAATCCATTTTTTACAGTTACTGATAATCAAGGTCTTTCCGCAAAAACCAGCATTAGCGTAAATGTGGGAGAAAATATTACTACTCCCTCCATTACCGTTCTTTCGCCGAATGGAGGGGA
>JAHJSK010000063.1 GCA_018830365.1 Patescibacteria group bacterium
ACCCTGTTAAATTTCCTTTCAGAAATTTTACTTTCAGTAAAATTATTTAACAGGGTAAAGGTCGAAATTTAACAAAAAAATTAACAGGTAGGACATTTCTAAATTGCTGGGGGTAGGACATTTCTAAATTGCTTTGACAATAAATCCCGGACATTTGACGGGACTCGCTTCGTTTAAAAATGAATTGATTAAAAATTGTCACCCTACGGGCGATCATCCGTAGGACGATCTCCCTGCGGGTGATGTCCCGAAGGGACAAAAATTGGTGCTTGAAAATTAATAAATTTATACTATCCTCTTATTTCAAAATCGCTCTCGGTTTTAGCTTTTACATTGATAACGGGACTGGAACCTAAAAACGCTTCATTGGTTTTGGGGTCTGACCAAGTGCAAACAATTTGACCAGGGGCTTGACCTAATTCGCTTATTGAGGAATCAAGTTTTGCAACAAAAACACCGGGCGCTTTTATTATTCCTATTTTGCCCAGCACTTTCCATTGGCATTCTTCGGTTACATCTTTTTTAACGCCATCTGTCATTGTTAAAATAGCTTTTAAATTTAAAATATCGTTTTCAATTAAAATAGCGCTCGTTTTAGGCATTATAATAACGAGATTTTTAGGTTTAATTTCTGTTCCCCCTATTTCTTGTTTTTGAATAATTTCATCAGGTAGAAGATTGTCAGTTTGTCCTTCAATTTTTTTGTCTTCAATTTTTTGCTCGGTTTTTAATTGATCTTTTTCCTGCTCAATTTTCGGCTGCGTTTCTAACTCTGGTTTCAATTTTATTATTCTTTGTTTTTCTTCCTGTCTTTGCTTCCGGATTTCTTCAATTTTTTCCTTAAATTCTTTTTCTAATTCTTTTTTTATTTCCATTATTTCCAATCCCCTATCTTCTAATTTTTTAATATTCTCGTTAAACTTGATGTCAGCTTGCTTGTTCCTTTCAATCCATTTTTCTAATAAAATTTCTCGAGGAATTTCTTTAACAACCAATTTTTCCGGTTTTATTTTTAATTCTTTAATTTTTTCTTTTTTAATTTCTATTATTTTATTTTTTTCTAAAATAGTTTTTGTTCCCTCAATTTTTTTATTTGTATCAGAGTCAAACGCTTCTCCTTCCACTTTTCCCTCGTCAACAATAACAGAAGACCCTTTTTCAGAGTGTTCTATTCCAAAAGATGTTCCTCGCACAGTCGCAACCACATTGCTTGTTTTAACTTCCCAAAAAGAATCAGCTGTAACTAATTGAATTACTCGACACCAAACTCTGCCTAATTTTAATTTAATTCTGACTTTTAAAGATTCTGATTTTTCATCAAAACTGCTTTCTTCAATAACCAAGCTGCTGTTTTCTTCAAGCCGCGCCACAGAGCCGTCAGGAAAATGGATAATCGCTAATCCAGCTTCATTTGTTTCTATTGTTTCTCCTTGACTAAGTTCGTCTCCGGTTTTCAGTTCCATTAAAAATTCTCCTGTCTCGCTATTTTTCTTTATTGCTTGCGAAGAAATAACTTCAAGCCATGGCTTTGGAGCCAATGCTTGTTCTTTTATAAGCTGTTCTAAATTAATTTTTTCTTTCTCCTTATTTTTTATATCTTGAACAACAAAAAATCCCGCGCCCGCGATTAAAACAACAAGGCCAAATAATGCAATAATTTTTAAAATTTTTATTTTTTGCATAATTACATTTTAAAAAATTTATAATAATAAATCAAGCCCTGTAATAAAAAGAATTATGCTGAATCGCCCGAAGGGCGGACTTCCCGTAGGGTTGATTATGAATTATGAATTGAGAATTCTGTTTATCTTCAATTTTAGAGAGATCGGGTCTCTTAAAATCTTGCATTTCGTAATTCAAGAAAATTGGGAATTAAGAGAAATCACAAAATGTATTCTACCTTTTTATTGCAATTAGCGCAACCCACGTGTCAAATCATTTAAGAAAGTAAGTGAAATAAGTTTTTGGTTAAGGGAAAAAAGTAAGTGAAATGGATTTTGTTTTTATTGAAACTCGACCTTTGCAAAAACATTTTAATTTTTTTGCTCACAAGGGTATCAAATATC
>JAHJSK010000064.1 GCA_018830365.1 Patescibacteria group bacterium
ACTACTTCTCTAATGTAGCAAGCTTCACAATAAATTTTTAGTTGTTTTTGTTTTTCCGGCGGATAAGAGGTGTACATTTTTTTCAAGCACTTGGGGCAAATAACTTTCCATAATTTTAAAGGGTTCCTTGTTTGCAATCTTTCAAATATTCTTTGGCAAGGATGCATTGTTGGAAGAGGCAAATTATGTTTGCGATAAAATTTTAATTCTGGCTTAACAATCCTAAACAACTTTCCCGTGTCTTCGCAAATAATCGTTTTATTTAAAATATCATCTCCTACATCTTTTATGTCTTTCGGAAGATCTTTCGCCTCAATAAATTCTGATTTTTTAAAATCAATCAATGTTTTTTCTTCATTTTGCCATTGCCAGTTATTTTTAATAACTTCTTCCTTGGATAAAGGAAATTCAATCATTGCATAAGTGTTATTGTAGGGATACAAGCTCATTGATAATGGAAAAAACTCGCCATATTCGCCATTTTTGAGCATTTTTGTTTTAATTTCATCTAAAATTTTAAAGTATTCTTGTTTTGAGTATTGCTTATTAAAAATACAATAAGATTTATTGCGAAGAGAAACGCAAGCAAAACAATTTTCACAATTAAAACAATTAAGGCAATATTCTAAATCCAATCCATTGCGGATAAAAAAAGAAAATTTAACATTGCTGCTTTCAAGAATTTCAATTGTTTCATAAGATAAGGAAACATTAGGTCCAACCACCCAAAGATCCATGCTATCTTTTACGCCCAAACACACATCAACGCCATAGCGAACATTTTCAATGTCGCTACCGCTTCTAAAAACCAAATAGCAATTTTTTGCCTGCCATAAACGATCGCCAAGACAATTAACATTTGCTTCATAAGTGGTTAAATTCCGCCTCGCGCTTTTTTTGAGCAAGAGTTCAAATTTTTCTCTGTATTCCTCTAAAATATCTCTATCCCCTAAATTAATATCTTTAATTTTTTTCTGGTATTCTTGTTTGGAAAATTGTTCATTGAAAAAACAATATTGTTTATTTCTTAAATTAACGCAGGCAAAACAATTTTCACAATGATAACAACTATAAAGAAAAAAACTATCAACGCAGGAGCCGCAATCCTCGCAAAAATGACTATTATAACATCCGCTGGAATTAATTAATTCATAACAATTTTCGCAATGCCCGGTATCTAATAATTCCAAACAATCTTTGCAATAACCAACCCAGTAAGAAAAAAACACATTTTCTAAATTAGCGCCTGAAGCAGTTAAGTAACAATTTTTCGAATCAATGATTGAAATCGTATAGGGACTATCAATAACATTTTTCCAATATTGAGTAATTGCCGGATGAGGCGCGGAAAAATTTAATTTTTGAAATTGTTCAAAAAATGGCTTTGAAAAATCATAGTCCATGGCATAATCTTCTCCGCCCCATTTGTCTGACCACCAGTATTTTAAATCATAGATTTTGTAAGGACTTTCTGGCGGAAAAGTAGAAACAATCCGCGCGCCAGAATAAAGCTCAACGCGGGACTTTTTTTCTTCAGGATGTGTCAAGCATTCTTTTTTGTAAAATTTCAAGATATTGTTATAAAATCCCATTCTTCTTTGCCGCCGGCAAGCAGAACACAATTTTGGCGGAGGAACCCGTAGTATTCTATAAAACTCAATGTCCTCTTGAAAGATATTGAATAACTTGCCGCACTGCTGGCAAGCTCTCTGATGCGGTTTAAGATTTTCCAAAATCTCATTAAGAAAATTGTCAAAATTTGGAGTTTTAATTTGGCTATCCATAAATCCCTTATCTTGCGACGGTTTAATGCCCCTCGCCTTTTTTCCCGGAAAAAGATGAGACAAATCCCGTTACGAGAATTTATTAATTTTGTTAAACAATGGTGTTTCTGTTTAAAAAGTTTCTTATGTTGATGTGTTTTATCCCTTTATAATCGCTTTTATCTATCATTTCGTCAGACGAAACAACAATTTTAGGATAATTGTCTTTAATTGCCAATAAATTGCCAAATTCTCTTTCTTTATTTTCATTTGTAATTAGATAAGCTACTTGAATGTAAACTTTTTTGTTTTGTTTTTCACAAACAAAATCCACTTCTTTGTTTTTCAATTGTCCAATAAATACTTTATAACCTAATATCTGTAAATGCAAAAACACTAAATTTTCCATAATTTTATTAATATCCATTTGCTTATAACCAATAATAGAATGCCTTAAGCCCAAATCTTCAAAATAATATTTATCATTGATTTCAAAAAATTTTTTTCCTTGAATATCTGTTCTTGAAACTTTAAACACAAAAAAGGCATTATTTAAAAATAATAAATAATCTAAAACAATGTTAGGCGAAATATTAATTTTTTGCGATTTTAAAAAATCGCTAATTTTCTTGGATGAAACCAAACTGCCCACATTGTCCGCAAGATAGTTAATCAAATTTTCCAAAAAGAAAATATTGCGAATTTTATATCTTTCCACCACATCCTTTAAAAGAATCGTATTATAAATACTTTTTAAATAATCATAAACAATTTCATCATTTAGCTTTAAATTTATTAAATATGGCAAACCTCCGTATTTAATAAATTTCAAAAAAGAATCTTGATCATCTTTTAATTTATGAAATATTAAAAATTCAGAATAAGACAAACTAAAAATTTTAATTTCTATATAACGACCGCTTAAAAAAGTGGCTAATTCGCCAGACAACAATTTAGCATTACTTCCAGTGCAATAAATATCATATTTACCTTTTGCCTTTAAGTCTCTTAAAGCTTTTTCAAAGTTTTCAATATCCTGAATTTCATCAATAAAAACATAACTTTTTTTGTTTTTAATGGTTTTCTTTTTAATGTAAGTTAAAAGATTTTGATAATTTTTAATATCACTAAATTCATTTGACTCTTTATTAATGTAAATAATGTTTGCTTTTTTATGTTTTTGCTTAATTAAATCCATTATTTGAAAAAGCAAATAACTTTTGCCAACTCTTCGTTGACCAACAATAACTTTAATAATATCCTTATCAATAAAGGGCTTAATTTTGTTAAGGTAAATTGGACGCTTAATGTATGTTTTAATCATATTTAAAACTTTTTTAATTATTTAATATATTTTAAGTATATATAAAATTTTATCTGTGTCAAATGTTGGCTGTTTTCTTGTTTTAATGTTTTAATGTTTTCTTGCTTTATGCCACTTCTCTAATGTAGCAAGCTTCACAATAAATTTTTAGTTGTTTTTGTTTTTCCGGCGGATAAGAGTCGTTCCAGAATGGACAAGCATTTTATCAAGACTATCTCCGCGATTAATTAAAAGTTATATTTCAAGGTTCTTTCCCTGTTTTAATTCGCACCGACCACCAATAAAATTATTTTGGAATAATTTCCGAAATTGTCTCCCCGCGAGGAATCGAACCTCGACCTAAAGATTAGAAGTCTTTCGTTCTATCCGTTGAACTACGGGGAGGTATATAAAAATAATCCAATAGGCCTAACTTCCAGCCCATTATTTTTCTAAACAAACTTTTATTATTTACGGTTATTGCGCAAGTGCCATTATACAATACATTTTTTCTTTGACGCAAAGTACTTTTTTTAACATAAATTTTATGAAATTGTTTTTTGGAAACATTTGTTATTTTTACCCAATAATTTTTTGCATTGCGGTTACAATGCAAATCGTGCACATGTAACGATATTCTAAATTTTTCTTCTGGCACATTACAAATTTCACGAAACCATTTCATCATCAATATTATCATTGCCTCGTCGGAATTAGTAACTTTAACTTTTTCGCTCCTATTTTTATCTCCTTCCGCCCAGTACAAAAGCAAGCCCGATAAAAATAATGGATTTTTTACCAGCAAGTAGAATTCTTTCTTGCTGTCGGCCATTATTTCTTCAGTCCTTTTGATCCTTTTTATTTGTTGCGCCTTAGCTCCTGCGTAGCGTGACTTTTCGCGACCTTTCAATAATTTTTCTTTTTGTTTTGGCGTTAATTCAATATCACGCAACCAACAACTCAGTGTAGATTTTGCCACTCTTACTTTTTTAAAAATTTTTGAGTAACTAAAACCTGCCTTGCGCAATTTTAGAGCTATAATTTTTTCACGGGATTTCATGATAATGACTTTATCATAATATACCGTATAATACAATGCCTGTTGTTCGATTTATTGCCAAACAAAACCCTAATAAACCCCAAACATTTGGGTGGAGATAAACTCGTCCCGATAAGCCCCGATTAGTGGGACCCGCTCCGTTTGAAAATAAAAACTTTCTGCGGGGCTTAATGCTCCATGGGAGGGTGCGGAAATTTATTGAAAATATCGGGGAAAGTTTTATTTTTTGCTTCTTGAAAAATTGCTTCTCGTTTTTGATTGTCCAAAGAAAAATTTTTCATTAAGCTCTCATTAATTTTTAATGACGAACGATTTTCTAACTTTTCTTTTTGAAAACTATATTTAAAAAAGAAAATTATTGTAATCATTAAATCCAAAAACAAAAGAATGGCCAAAAGCAAAAACAAATTTTGCCAAACTTTTTTCAATCCCTTGATTAAAAAATTTTTAATTTTAAAAATAAACATAATTTAATTATCTTGAAAAAACTTTGATTTTCAAAGAAAATTGAGCGTTATTAGTTTCCAAATTTTTGGGCTCTCCTATTTTCCCATTTTCTGAAATTTTTTCAATTTTTACCTGTAAAATTTCCACCAACCAAGGGCATTGCTCTAATCGTTCTAAAAATCGCAAACTATTTAAAAAATTTCCTTGCAATAAAACTTGGAAGCCCATTGAAATCCAAGTTTCTTTTTTCCCAGAATCAACGGCTAAAGGAGAAATTTTTATTGAAAGATTTGCGTCTTTCGCTTCTTTTTCTAAAAACTCAATGAATTCAATGGGCGCCTCTTTGTCCACAAAAGAATTCTCAATTTTTTCAAAAACAGGATAATAAAAAGAATAATTTTTTTGAAAGCCCTTAAAATCCTCAATCCGCGATTCCAATAAATTTTGAACTTTTCTTTGTAAAATAATGCTTTGAGAAAGCCCTTTGAGTTCCCCGATAAAAAAGAAAATGCCGAGCTTCAGTAAAAAACAAAAAAGCGCGACCCAAAGAAAAAAAATAAAACATATTTTTTTATTAAAATTCATTTGTTTGAAAATTTAAAGAAAAACTAATGTCTGTTGGCTTTACCCAAGAGTTGGGAGAAAAATAAATTTCTTTGAAATTTTTTTCTGCTTCCATGTTTTTTTTAAAATAAAAAAGCTCCTGGCGATTTTTAGCCCAGCCAGAAAGATGAATCTGCCCAAAGGTTTGAACTTTTCCTTTACCTGTCGCGATTGCCTCGTCTTTCAAAGCAAGGGGTTGTTTAGCGATGTTGTCCGACTTAATTTCTTTAGAAACTTTCTGAAAAGAAAAATTTGTAAAATATATTGAATCGGAAACGATTAAAGAAGAAATTTTTTCAAGAATAGGAATAATTAAAATTTGTTTTTGTCGAAAAATTGAAATTTGAAAAAGGTTTTGATTTTCTTGCTCTATTGTTTTTTGAAAATTTTGAAACAAATCGCTTTTTAATTCTTTTTCCTTTTGAAAAATTTGTTTTTGCGAGGACTCAATTTTTGCAACAAGAAAAAATTTCAAAAAGAAAAGAGCAAAAATTAAAACAAGCGTAGCAATCAAAACAAAAAGCATGACAATAGAAATCTTTTTTAAGACCTCTTTGTTTTTAAGTTCGCTTTTCTCTTGTTCTGGCAATAAATTAATAGACATGTTTAATTTAAAATTCCCCTTAGCGCCAGTCCCAGGGACGATGTGTATCCCAAGGAATGCTCAAGGGATATTTTTGGCGTTTGCTTTAAGGGGGTTTTTAAAATATTGATCCATGGATTTCCCAAAACTATTTTTATTTTGAGTTGAGCGCTTAAAAAATCTTCTATGCCTTTAAGATTTGCTCCTCCTCCGCAAAGCAAAATTTTTTCCAATGGTTTTGCGGAACGCAAATTTTTGTTTTGATGAAAATTAAAATATTCCAAAAGGCCTTCTGTTTTTTTTGCAAAATTAATTAGCAAAGGAATTAAAATTTTAGAAACTTCTTTCTTTCCCATTAATCCTTGTTCGCATTTTATTTTTTCCGCTTCGTCCATAGAGACCTCCATTTTTTCCGAAAGAACTTTGGTTAATTGTTCAAAAGAAAAAAGAATGGTAGAAGTAAATTTTATATTGTTTTCAGAAAAAAATATAAAACTAGTTCTAGTTTTTCCTAAATCAATCATTAAAACGGGCTCGGCTGTTTCGTCTTTTTTAATCAATGCCCGGCTTATGGACAAACATTCAGGTTCCAGCGCCAAGGGACACAGCCCTGCTTTTTCCAAAACCCTTGAATACGATTCAGCGATGTTTTTGGGAATTGCGGCGATTAAAACCTCTTGATAATTTTTATGATTCGGCTGAATTTTTTCAAAGTCAAAATAAACTTTTTCCAAGGGAAAAGGAATATAATTTTCTATTTCAAATCTTATCGCCGCTTCAATTTCTTTTTGCTCCATCAAGGGAAGACGAACTCGGTCCAAAAAAGATTTTTCTTCTGGCAGAGAAGCAAGGACATATTTTGTTCTAATTTTTTTTCCTTTAATTTGGCTCAGCGCATTTTTGATAATTTCGCTCAATTTTTCTTCATCTTTTATTTCTCCTTTTTCAATAATCCCAGAAGCAATGGCAGCGCTTCCGAAAGAAGCCAATTTTAAATCTCCTCGCTCTTTTTCTAAGACCGCTATTTTCAAAGAAAAATCAGAAATATCCAAACCAAAACCTTGTGGATTAAAAGAAAAATTAGTCATAAAATTTAAAACACAAAATATTAAGGATTATAAATTCAATTTTTTTTATTTTCAAACGGAGCCCCGCTTGGCGGGGCAAGCGGGTAAAAACAAAAATTCACCCTGTTAAATAGTTGCGGAGCAAATTTAACAGGGCAAGCTTTTTGCTTTCCCGAGCCTGCCTACCGCAGGCAGGCGAGTGCAGATAATACAAAGTATTTTCAAACGGAGTGAGATCCCGCTTAGCGGGACGACCCGCTTCGCCGTAGCTTCAGCGAGGCGAGCCCGCTTCGCCGTAGCTTCAGCGAGGCGAGGCGAGGCGAGCGCAGATAATATAGGGTTAATATCCTCTATCAAAATTGCGAAATATTTTTTTGTACTTCTTTATTTTAAAACTTTTTTAAAAATTTGCCAGTGTTTCCTGATGGAATTATGAATTAGGAATTAGGAATAATCACAAAATGTATTTTATCTTAACTACTTACAAAATTTTTATCACACTTTGAAAATTTTGTGGATTGTGATAGATTAAAAATATGTCAGCAGAAATCCAAACTTTTTTATTAGCAATGACGCCGATAGGGGAATTACGAGTCTCCTTGCCAATGGCTTTGGCTGTTTATCATATAGATTGGAAAATAGCTTTTTTCTTGTCTGTAATTGGCAATTTAATTCCTTCGGCTTTAATCCTTGCTTTTTTGCCCTTTTTATCAAAACATCTTTCCAAAAAATGCAAAGTTTGTCAAAAATTTCTCTCTTGGCTTTTTGAAAGAATTAGAAAAAAGCACAACGCAAAAATGGAAAAATATGGCGCCCTCGCCCTTGCCACTTTTGTGGCTATTCCTTTGCCGCTGACTGGCGCGTGGACCGGCGCTTTAATCGCTTTTTTGTTTAACATTCCTTTTTTAAAAGCTTTTCCTTTGATTGCTTTGGGCGTTGCAATGGCGGGAATTATTGTTTTAGGATTAACAAGCGCGAGTATGAGTATTGAGAGATATTTTGGCTGGCAGATTTTGTTAGGAATCATATTGGTGTCCAGCATTATATGGATTTTTTTGAAAAATTTTAATCCTTCACCTTTTTTCCCAAAGGAAAAAAGGTGAAGGATTAAAAAAACAACAACCAACAACAATGACTAATTTAGTTTTATATAGAAAATACAGACCAAAAACATTTGGCGATGTGATGGGTCAAGAACATGTGATTCGTGTTTTAACGAACGCTTTGCTCGCAAATAAGGTCTCTCACGCTTATCTTTTTACTGGACCGCGCGGCACTGGCAAGACCTCAATGGCGCGGCTTTTGGCTAAAGCAGTTAATTGCGAAAACCTACAAACTATGCCGCATAGCGGGACAAACTGCAAACTACAAACTAATTATGAGCCCTGCAATCAGTGTTCTTCTTGTCGGGAAATTAATCAGGGTAAAGCCATTGACTTGATTGAAATTGACGCTGCTTCTAATAGAGGAATTGACGAGATGAGAGAATTAAGAGAAGGAATAAAATTTGTGCCGGTAAAATCAAAATACAAAGTGTTTGTAATTGATGAATGTCACCAACTTACAAAAGAAGCGGCCAATGCTTTATTAAAGACATTAGAAGAGCCGCCCATGCACGCGATTTTTATTTTAGCAACCACGGAGCCGCAAAAAATGATTGCCACAATTATTTCCCGATGTCAGAGATTTGATTTTTGCCGCTTAAAAGCAAAAGAAATTTTTGAGACATTAGAAAAAATTTTGAAACAAGAAAAAATTGATTTTGAACCACAAGCGCTTAATTTAATAGCTTTGAGTTCTTGCGGCTCTCTTAGAGATGCGGAAACATTGCTGGACCAAGCAATAAGTTTTTCAGGCGCGGAAAGTTTGGTAAAAAAAGAAATAGTGGAAAAAATTTTAGGAATAACAGACAATGAAATAATTTTTAAATTTTTAAATTATGTTTTTCAAAAACAAACAAAATCAGCGGTTGAATTTTTAGAAGAAATTATCTATAAAGGAATTGACCTTCAAGAGTTCGCAAAAACCCTAATTATTTATTTGAGAGGGCTTTTGCTTTTAAAAATCAGTCCGGGTTTTCAAGACACTTTGATTTTGCTGAGCGAAGAAGAAAAAGAGAAATTTAATGAACTTGCAAAGAATTTATCTGAAAAAGAATTAAAGGATTTACTGGAAAAAATTATGGCTGCGGAAACAAAAATGAAATACTCTTCTTTGCCGCAATTGCTTTTAGAGTTAGCGATTATTGAATAATGATTGACGGACAAATGAAAGGTTATCACTTTTCAAATAATTTTTCTTTAGATTTTAGGTGGATCTTGAATGATATTTTTTTAATCAAAACCATTTTTTATGATCCAATTTGTAATTATCCGAGGTGAGAATGGTCATTCCAAATCCATAATTGCCATAATGGCTCGGGCTCTTTATCATTAAACTCTAAAATAGTTATTCCCGTATTTTCTATGCGAAGGCCACGAAAAAATTGTTCGCATTCATACGCAGTAAGTTTTTCCCCAAAAACAGCGTAGGCAGTTATAGTTTTCATAAAAAAATCATGAGTCACAACAAGGATATTTTCTTCTTGCCTATCGCGTAAAAACGCCAAAGCTCTGATAGCGCGATTTTTTAAATCGTCAAAATTTTCTTCGTCAGAAAACCGAAAACCCTTGATGGAAAAATTTTCCTTGATTGTTTTCCCAATAGCCAAAACCTTCGGGTCATTTCTCAATTTTCCGATCTGTTCTGTGGGCCCCTTCCGTTCAATAAACAAGTCAGAAATTTCAAGCGGTTTTCCTATTTTATCCACGATAATTTTCGCTGTTTCTTTTGCGCGATTCAACGCGCTTGATATAACAACTTCAATGGGAAACTTGGCGCAACGGTTCGCGATAAAAGCTGCTTGCTCTCTCCCCTTTTCCGTAAGCAAGCAAGTCGGGACTTGATGAACAGGACCTTTATTGCCTTCGCTTTCCCCGTGGCGAATAAAATAAATTTTTTTCATAATTGTTTTTTTTGCCCTAATAGCCATTTATATGTCGGCATAATAGTTATTATTTTTTTGTTTATTTTAACAACACTTTCTTCGTCTTCCGTAAGAATAAGCCCGTTTTTTAAATTTAATTCAGCCATTGCTTTAAATAGTGCCTGAATTTCTCTATCTTTTGTTTTTTTATCAGATAAGCTCCAAGCAACTTGAATTAGCTCTTTGATTTTTTGCTTTTCTTTTACCAAAAAATCCACCTCTAAATCGTCTTTGGTTTTGTAATAATAAATATCTTTATTTCTTCTTTTAAGCTCTATGAAAACCAAATTTTCCAATAATTTTTCTTTATTTTTTGAAAATTTAAAAGAAATCGCGTCAATAAATCCATTATCAACGCAATATATTTTTTTTGGCGAAACAAGCTGTTTTTTAAAAGAATTTGCGTAAATAGGCACTACAAAAAATAAAAAACAATTTTCCAAATAATCCACATAATTTTTAATAGTATTAACGCTTCCCAAATTAAAAAGTTTTTTCAAATTATTATAAGAAAAAAGAGAGGAAATATTGGTTAAAAGATAAAGCGAGAGCTCTCGCAAAGATTTAATATCTTTAATATTATATCTTGCGGCTATATCGCGATACAAAATATCATTGTAGACCTTTTTTAATGCCTCTGTATTTTTGTATTTCAGATATTCAGGCATTCCGCCTTCATTCAAATATCTATTAAAATGTCTTTTTATTTCTCCTCGTTTTTTTGTTTTATATAAATCATTTTTATTAAATTTGTATTTATGAAACAATAAGTATTCATTAAAAGAAAAAGGAGAAAGATTATAAGTAATATGTCTTCCTGTTAATTTTGTCCCCAATTCTTTGCTTAAAAGAGAACCGTTTGAGCCGGTAATAAAAAATTTAAATTTATCGTCATACATTCTTCTTATAAATCGCTCCCAGCCAATCACATTTTGTATTTCATCAAAAAAGAATATTTTTCTTTCTCCGTAAAGCTCAATAAAAATTTCATAAACTCGGTTAAAATCCGAAATTTCAAAATCAATAAGCCGTTCGTCTTCAAAATTAAAATAATACCAATTTTTATTTAAAAGGCTCATTATTTGGCAAAGCAAAGTTGATTTTCCAGCTCTTCTTATCCCGGAAATAACAAGGATGTGCTGTAAATTAAAATATTTTTTAATTTGGTTCAGCCCTTCTCTTTCTATCCATTTTTCATTCTTTCTTGTTTTAATTCTTTCTTCCTGTTCTATAATTATTTCTTTTAATAATTGTTTATCCATAAATAGTTTTCATTATCAATGACAGCTTAACATAAATAGTTTTCACTGTCAACGAAAACTAATGCTACCGTTCGCAGCCCTAAGCGCATACTCCTTTTTACTCTTTCGGCCATTGTTCAATGACTAAAAGCGTATTGGTTTGAAGCAATCCCCAAATATGCTCTGTGATAAACGGCATAAAAGGATGTAAAAGTTTGAGCGATTGTTTTAAGCAATAAAGAAGCAAATGCTTAGTATTGTCCGCCAAAGCTTCATCTTTTAATTGGGCTTTGCTGGCTTCAATGTATTTATCCGCCAACTCGTGCCACACAAATTGATAAATAGCTTGCGAAGCTGAATTGAACCGAAAATTTTCAATGTCCCGAGTCATTTCCGCGGTGACTGTTTTTAATTTTTCCATAATCTGTTGATCCGCAGTGGTAAGAGCATTTGCCGGCTTATTTGCTAAAGCGTTTTGTTCTTGATTTTGCTCATTTTTTGCCAGAGCGTCCAATGTGTTGGAAATTATAAACCTTGAAACATTCCACAATTTATTGGCGAAATACTTCATACCTTTTACTCGGTCTTCTGTAAATGCCATATCAGTGCCGCCAGTTGTGTGCACTAATGCGAATCGCAATGCGTCTGTGCCATATTTATTCATTACATCAAGCGGATCAATAATATTGCCCTTTGACTTACTCATTTTTTGTCGTTCAGCGTCCCTAACAAGGCCGTGCAAATACACGGTTTGAAATGGTATCTGTCCCAAAAGACCGCACGACATAAGAATCATCCGCGCAACCCAAAAAAACAAAATATCATAGCCAGTTTCCATTACCGCGTTAGGATGAAAAAGTTTGAGGTCAGCCGTGTTTTCTGGCCATCCGAGGGTTGAAAATGTCCACAAGCCAGAAGAAAACCAAGTATCCAAAGTGTCTGCATCCTGCGTCCAGCCATTGCCTTTAGGGGCTTCTATCCCAACATAAATTTCATCTTTATTTTCTTGATTTCTTAATTCATTGATTTCTTGATTTTTTTTTCCATAATTCCCAATTCCTAATTCATAATTCACATTTCGGTACCACACTGGAATTTTATGGCCAAAAACAATTTGCCGAGAAATACACCAATCGCGCAAATTATCTATCCAATGAAAGTATGTTTTAACAAAGCGAGCAGGAATAATTTTAATTTGTCCCGACTCAACCACATGCCGCATTAATTGCTTTAAGGTTTTTTCAGCCCCTGATGGAATGCCCGCGATTTCAGAATGAGCAAGACGAAATGGCTTGTCCACCGCGATAAACCACTGCTCGCGAATTTGTGGTTCAATAATCCCGGCTCCGCGGCTATTCACGGCAATGCGATGAATATAATTCGGTTCAACTCGCGTCAACAAACCTTTTTTTTGCATTTTTTCAACAATGGCTGATCTGACCTTGCTAATATGTTGCCCAGCAAATTCGCCAGCTATTGGGAGCAAACACCCACGCAAATCAATCACTGGCTCAATGTCTAAACCATGCCTTTTTGCAATGTCATAGTCCGTGGCATCGTGCGCGGGTGTAATAGTCATCACGCCAGTTCCAAATTCCATATCAATAACATCATCCTTAATAATGGTTGCCGTTATTGAACCATTTATCCATTCAACTTCAATTTTCTGTCCGTGCTTATATGAAAAATACCGCGAATCCTTTGGATTCATTACCACATATTTATCGCCAAACTTTGTTTCTGGACGAGTGGTGCCAATAATAAACGGACCATACTTAAAGTAGTAAAAGTTCGTGGTTTCTTCTTTCCATTCAATCTCGTCATCCGACACATTTGTTTGAAGTTTTGGATCCCAATTCACAAGACGCGAGCCGCGATAAATAAGTTCCAACTCAAAAAGCCGTTTAAAAGCGGTTTGTACTGCCAATGTTCGTTTATCATCAAGCGTATACGCCAAACGGCTCCAATCAACACTCGCACCAAGCTGTTGGAGTTGGTTGAGAATAGTAGCTTGCGAATTCGCGGCGTACTGCTCCACAAGTTTTAAAAACTCCTCGCGGGAAAAATCTCGTTGAGTTTTCTTTTCTTTTTTATAAAGTTCGGCCTCAACTTTTGCTTGAGTGGCAATTGCGGCGTGGTCTGTTCCTGGAATATGCAAAACGCGAAATCCTTGCATCCTGCGAAAACGAATAATAATGTCCTGAATAGCAACTGTTAGCGCGTGTCCTATGTGAAGAACACCTGTCACATTGGCTGGCGGAAGCACCATACAAAATGGCGCGCCGGATTTTTGTTGGTCAGGATTAAAAATTTGCGCTTGTTCCCATTTCGCATTAATATCTTTTTCCACTAATGTGTGATCGTAGGTTTTAGATAATTCTTGCATAGTGTTTTTCTATTTTGTTGAGGTTTTTGTTGACTCCCTTTTTAATTTTTAAAAAGTTCCCCAAAAACGCCATCATTTTTTCTGTATCTTAAAAGATAATATAAAAAAATACCAAAAAAACAAGCAACAATGCGGCATTTTTAATAATATCTTGAAACCAAAACATTGCGCTTAGTCAACAGCGCTTTGTCCAGCAAGATATCCAGTGCTCCAGCAAAGTTGAAGATTATAACCGCCGCAAGGTCCGTGTAAATCAATAATTTCACCGGCAAAAAACAAGTTTTCTATCAGCTTTGACTTCATTATTTTTGAATCTATATCCGTTAATGAAACTCCGCCATCAGTAATAATCGCTGTTTCAAAACCTAAAAGCGAGCCGACTTTCATTTCCAATTTTTTTAATAATTTTAATAATTTATGCCTTTCTTGTTTTGTGATTTCATTGACTTTTTTCGAGGGATTAATCCCAGACATTTCAATAATAATAGGAATTAATTTTTGGGGGAGCAAATTCGCAAGAGAATTTTTTAAAAGCTTGTTTTGCTCTTTTGAAAAATTGTTTTGAATTTTTTTGTCTAATGTTTGGAAATCTAATGCCGGGTTTAAATCCAAAACCAAATTTACCTCTCCTTTTTCTAAAAGTTCTCCTATTTCTCCGCTTAAATCCAAAACCATTGGTCCGGTTATACCGAAATGAGTAAAAAGCAATTCGCCCACGCGCCCGCACTTTTTTTTATTGTTTTGGAAAACAGCAAGTCCAACATTTTTTAAAGATAAACCTTGCGCCATTTTTGGCCAATTTTCCTTGATTTTTATCGGGGTTAAAGCCGGTCTTATTTTATCAACTTTGTGCCCCAATTCTTTTGCCCACTTATAACCATCGCCAGTAGAGCCAGTTTTGGGATAGGATTTTCCGCCAGCGCAAATAATATAATTTTTCCCCACAATCTCTTTGCCATTGTTTAAAATAAGTTTTGCTATTTTGTTTTTCTTGCTCGCTGCTCCATTGAGCGGGGCAAAGTTCTGCTCTTTGATAATTTTTCTTACTTCTGAATTTGTCATTATTTTCACTCCGTGTTTTTTTAAAAAATTAATCAATACTCGCAACACATCGCTCGCTCTGTCGCTTTTTGGAAAAATCTTTCCTCCTTGTTCTTTTTTGATTTTCAATCCTTTTTTTTCAAAAAAATTAATTGTTTCTTTAACTCCAAAGTTTGTTAAGCAATGCAATAAAAAATCGCCCTTTCTGCCGTATTTTTTAGCAAATTTTTGTAAATCAAATTCAGCGTTAGTGATATTGCTCCTGTGATTTCCCGTAAGCAAAAGTTTTTTTCCTAAGCCCGCATTTTTTTCTAAAAGTAAAACTTTGGCTTTTAATTCAGCGGCTCTTCCCGCCGCCATTATTCCCGCTGGACCTCCGCCAATTACCACAACATCAAAAAATGTTTTGCTTTGTTTTGACATATTTGAAAAGGATATTAGTTTGTAGTTTGCAGTTTGTAGGGGATTAAAATTAAAGTTGAACCTGCGGGAGATGCCCCGAAGGGGCAAAAGTTAAAATCTTCCACCCTACGGGTGGTCACCCGAAGGGTGAAAATCGTAAATCTACTTCATTTTTACTTTTCATTCGCTTCACCAGACAGGTTATTTTTAAATGCCTGTCTTTTTTTGTTAGAAAAACATTCCAACATTCTCAAAAATGTTGGAATGTTTTTACCCTCGCGCCAAAAAACTATGGATAAATTCAATTAGCAAATTAAAATTAAATTACACCGTCCGGGACGGTGTAATGCTAATAATTCCAAAAATAGTACGGAAGTAAAAATTTACAGAGATCTGACCTCTATAATTTTTAATTTTCCAAAGCAAGATCGCCAAATTCTCTTATTTCTCCTTTATATTTTACCCATTCGTCAATAGATTTTTTACATCCTTGCGCGCTTCCCATTATTTCTAAAAGCCACTCTCTTTTTGTGACTGATGGAAAATTTTTCTTCCCAATATAATCCTGATAACTTGACCATTTATATTCTTCTAAAAATTTAATAACTTTTTTAGGATTAGTTATACCTTTTTCTTTCCAATTTGACTCAATGAGAGCTGCAGGGTTTGTGTGAATATACACAAATACATTTCTTAATTGATCTTCAGTTTCAATATGGACTGAATTAAACTTGTTTTGGAAAAAATATCCTTTTTTCTGTAGGTTATGTTTTCCCTTAAAATAAACAGCGTATCCGGAACCAAATTTTTGCATAAATTTACTTATTCCTCCATCTTTTAATTGTCTCACTAATAAATGAATATGATTGGGCATAAAACAAAAGCCCAAAATTTCTACCAATAAATCACGCGGATTCTGTGGGGTTGATTGAATGACTGTTAAGTTATCGCTGATAGAGACAGAGAAGTTGGCAGAGGTCAGACCTCTGCCAACTTCTTCTTTATTTACTAAATAAATTTTTCTACGAAGTTTTCTGCGATTTCTAATAAGAATGGGTTCAATGGTATTAAATTCAAAAATAGAAAAAATACCGCGATAATAATCGTTAATATCTTTAAAAAGCAATTCATCGCCAATTCTTCTTGCGGCAATATGATAAATTTCACCATTTAAAAATTTTTGTTTTCTTTGCGACATAAATTAATTAACAAAATTTACAGAGCTTTGCAGAGATCTGGCCTCTGTAAAATTTTTTTTTGTTTTTGCCTCTGTAAAATTTAAACACTTGAACGTAACAATAATAACAAATTGCAAGATTTTACGCAATCACATGGCAGTTCAAATTTTGTAGGTAAAGTGTCAGTACGCTTTGTGATTTTTTAATTAAAATTAAATTAGAATTAGAGCGCTATCAGAGAAGTTGGCAGAGGTCAGACCTCTGCCAACTTCTCTTTAACAAAGAACAGTTCTCCATTATGTTCTCCGTTATCGCTATTAAAATTCCTCTGTAAAATTTTCTATGCGCTGAATGAATTAACCAAATAACTAAACGATCAAACAACTGAATAATCAAATGACTAAATACCAAAACCCCGCCTTTTAAGGGCGGGGTTTTGTTGGCAAAAAATTCAGGATTGCCTTGTAAAAATCTTTACTATTTATTGCTGAAAATAAAATTAAAAATAGCTGGAATTACTCTGGCAAAAAAGGCAATAACTAAACCAACAAGGGCGTAGACAATAAGCTCTTGTCCTTTTTTTGCTTTTTCCGGGTCTCCTGCTGATGTCACATAGTAAGAGCCGCCAATAACAACCATAATAGTTACCGCGCTTAATAAAAGATAAAAAATCCAATCACTTACCGTATAAATGGTATCCAATAAACAGCAATTGGGGCAAGTGTCAACAGATATCTTCGCTCCCGCCACACACTCCGTTGCGGTACAACCAGTACCACCGCCACGAATAGTATGTCTTAAATGACATTCATCGGGTATTACATTTGGCGGCAAAACGCCAAAAACTATTGCGGGCATTATCATTCCTGCTAAAAAAATACTTAAAATTGAAATTGCTAATATTTTTTTCATATTATTTACCCGCCTAAATTTTTTCAGAACTTTTGATGATTGAAAAAATTTTGGTGGGTGAATTCAAATAACTTAATTTATTCGGCCTTTGTAAATATATTTTCATTTTAAATTACGAAATGCAAGATTTCAAGAGACCCGACTTCTCTAACTTTCAACTTTCAACTATTCTTTATGTCACACCTAAAGCGCTTTTTATTATAACATACAATATCTTACTAATAAACATAACACCCACGCCAACCATTGTCCAGATGAGCATATCTTTTGCTTTATTAACTTTTTCCGGATTTCCGCTTGATGATAAAAGCATAGCGCCGCTAATAACAACCATTAATGGCACAATAGCAAGAGCAATATAAAAAAGCCAATTGCCTACGCTTTCCGCAAGCGCGTCAATGCTACACCATTTTGTTGGCGAGCAGATAACAACATTACCCATTGATGGCCCGCATGTCCCGCAAGGAGCACAAAGGCATTCATTTGGACTAGCGC
>JAHJSK010000065.1 GCA_018830365.1 Patescibacteria group bacterium
ATTTTTTCTCGGCTCTTGGAAGAAAGAGTGGTTTTCATAACCGGCCCCATTGATGATGGTTTGGCGAATTTGGTTATCGCGGAAATTTTGTTTTTAGCCGCAAAAGATTCTACTCGCGATATTCAAATTTATATCAACACCCCAGGCGGAGCAGTAACGGCTGGCTTGGCCATATATGACACAATGCAACATGTGGATTGCGATATTTCAACTATTTGCGTTGGCATTGCCGCTTCTATGGGAGCAACCCTGCTTGCAGCGGGAACAAAGGGAAAAAGGTTTGCCTTGCCTAATGCGGAAATTCTCTTACACCAGGTAGCTGTTGGCAGTATTGGCGGACAAGCAACAGAAGTGGAAATTGCGGCAAGACAGATGTTAAAAATAAGAGAAAAACTTAATCAAATTTTAGTAAAGCATACGGGTCAGCCATTAAAAAAAATAGAGCAAGACACTGACAGGGATTTTTATTTATCAGCCGAACAGGCAAAAGAATATGGTATAATAGACGAAGTGATCAAAAAAAATAAAAAGTAAAAATTAAAAATTAATTTACTAGAGGTCGGGCCTCTAGTAAATCTAAAACAACTAGAGGTCGGGCCCCTAGCGGTTTTACCGCTGCTTTTTCTTTTCTTGAAATAAAAAAATAATTATTTAAATTTAATACAACTCAACATAACTATGTTTAAAAAAATTATTTCAAAAAAAATCATTATCATTGCATCTGCCATTATTCTTGGCTTATTGCTTTTTGTTATTGGTTTGGGAATTTGGGTGAAAAGTAAAAAAATTTCTTCTAAAATCCCTAAAATAGTGCCTGTCGCGCAAGAAGAACAGGACAGAATTTATAGAAATCTTTCCCCGGAAGCGCAGGAAAAAATGAAACAAGAAGCGAAAAAAATTCGCTCAATAACAGGCAAAATTCAAAGCATTGAAGCAAGAGTTTTGGTTGTTAAGGTAGATATTGGAGATTTAAAAGATAAAGTTTTTCGCATAAATGTTTTAGCAAACGCGAAAATAGGCAAAACAGAAATTGACAAAATAACTTTTGTCCCAAACACTGTTGATTTTTCTTTTGACAAAATAAAAGTTGACGATAAAATTATTGCGTGGGCAAAGCAGGACAATGTAAGGTTTGAAAATCAATTTGACAGCGAATACATGGAGGTGATTGTGGAATAGCTTATAATTAGTTATTTTTAGTTATTTACCTTGAATTACGAAATGCTTTAAGATTAGAGAGGCCCGACCTATCTGTTTTTATTTAATTGTTTGTAAATTGGGATTTGAAAATTCATTGTAAATTGAAAATTGAAAATTGAAAATTGATTGTGAATCGGGCCTCTTGAAATCTTGCGTTTCACAATTCAAGGTTATTTAACATTTGATAATTAATAATTGTTGAATAACGCAACAACATTATGACTAAAAAACAAATTACAATTGACGATTTGGCGATAATGGTGAAAAAGGGATTTGATGGTACTGATAAAAAAATGGATAGTGGATTTAAGCAAGTTGACAAGCGATTTGAGCAAATTGATAAGCGATTTAAGCAAGTTGACAAGCGATTTGAGCAGGTTGATAAACAATTAAAAGAAATTAATGTTCGGCTTGATAGAATAGAAAATGTTATTTTAAAACAGCACGCTCAAAGAATAGAATTTCTTGAGGAAAAAATACATCGGTTAGAAGAATTTTTGATAATAAAGTAACCAAACATTTGGGCATTTGGGCGGGCTGGGTGTATTTTCGGCACTTGCAAATCAACAGAGCCCGAATGGTAAACAGCAAGAGGTCGGGTCTCTAGCGGTTTTGCCGCTACTTTTTAAGATGAAAACCGCAAGAGGTCGGACCTCTAGCAAAAACTCTAACAAATTATAGTGAATAATTCATGCCTTATAGAAAAGAACAATTCGTTAATGGTGAAATTTATCATGTCACGGTGAAAAGTATTGATGAAAATGTGATTTTTAAAAATGTTGACGACCACTTTCGAGGAATTTTTTCTATTTTTGAATTTAATAATGCAAAACCAGTAGTTATCATAGAGTGCCGAAAAGCTCGCGCCAGAATAAAAAAAGAATTTAAAAAGATTGCCGAACAAGCATCTGCCGAATCCGCCAAAGGTCGGACCTCTGATGTTTTTGACGATTTGCGCGATAAGTTTGTGGAAGTTTTGGCTTTTTGCATAATGCCAAATCACATTCACTTGCTTTTGCGGCAGCTTAAAACTGACGGGATTAGCAAATTTATGGTAAAATTTGGCAGTGGCTATGGAGGATATTTTAATAGAAAATACAACAGGAAAGGATATGTGTTCCAAAATAGATTTGTTGCGGTCCACATTGGAACAGAGGAGCAATTAAAAACTGTGTTTGTCTACATTCACACTAATCCCATTTCACTCATAGAGCCAAAATGGAAAGAAATGGGAATTAAAGAAGCAGAAAAAGCAATTGAGTTTGTTGAAAATTATAAATGGTCGAGCTATTCTGATTATATTGGCAAAAAGAATTTTTTTTCAGTAACTGACAGAGAATTTATTTCAGAAATAATGGGTGGAGAAAATGGGTGCAAGGAATTCGTTGAAGATTGGATAAAATACAAGTGCGAAATTAAAAAATTTGCCAATCTCGCCACA
>JAHJSK010000066.1 GCA_018830365.1 Patescibacteria group bacterium
AAATTTGTCAAGTTTTTGCGCTAACATTTTGCTCTAATGCGTGACATTAAAAATTTTCAATAATTGTATAAGGAACCACAATTATATTTTTAGCCAATGAATAAGCTTTTGTTGTAGCGGAAATAAAAATAGTTTTTCCTAAAAGAGCTTTTGATTTTTTAATGCTTCTAATCCCTCTTAAGTCCCCATCGGTTATTCTATAAGATAATTTTGTTTCTATTGGATAAAGTTTTCCGTTTTTTTCAATTAAAAAATCAACCTCTTCTTTTTCTTTGGTTCTGTAATACCAAAGGGGCGCTTCTTGCCCGCGATTCCAATAACTTTTAATTATCTCTGTTAAAATAAATGTTTCAAATAAAGGACCTGCCATTGCTCCTTTTAAAGTTGCTTCCGGGGTTTTCCATCCAGTTAGATAGCAAGCCAATCCTGTGTCTAAAAAATAAAGCTTTGGAATTTTTGTTAAACGTTTGCTAATATTTTTATAATAAGGTTTTAAAAGGTAAATATGGCCGCTCATTTCTAATAAACTTAGCCATTCTTTGGCTGTTTTTGTTGTCACGCCGCTGTCTCTGGCCAAATCAGAAAGATTTAAAAGTTGAGCGGTTCGCCCCGCGCATAAACGAATAAATTTTTCAAAATCAGAAAGAGATCCAGCGCGCACAAAATTTCTTAAATCCCGATCAATATAGGTCTGAACATAAGAACCATAAAAATTTTCCAATGGAGGGCAATTTCTATGCAAAAATTTTGGAAAATTTCCTCTAACAATTTTTTTAAATAATTTTAATAAATTTATAGGCGCGTATTTTTGATTTATATTAACCAATTCAGGTGTCCATGGTTTTTTAGATTGAGGATTATTGATTTCTTCTGCTTGAGAAATTCCCAAAAGTTTTAAAATTGCCACTCTCCCAGCCAAAGATTCGGAAACGCCTCGCATTAAATGAAAATATTGAGAACCAGTCAACCAATAAGAACATTTATTTTTTGTCGCGTCTACTTTAGATTTAATATATGGCAAAAGCTGTGGCACGTATTGAATTTCATCAATTATTAAAGGAGATGGATATTGTTCTAAAAATAAGCCCGGATCATTTTTCGCCAAAGAACGAATTTCAAATTCATCAAGCGAAACATAATTATGTCCGATTTTTTTTCGTAGAAATTCATATAAGGTAGTTTTGCCAACTTGCCTTGGGCCAGTTAATAAAATAACTGGAAAACTTTTTGAAAGTTTAAGGATTGTTTGTTCAAGATGTCGTTTTTTATACATATGACTATTGTATACTAATACTATAAATTAGTCAAAAGAAATTTTTGCGATTGCTTATAACCTTCTAAAAATTTATCATGTATCGGAAAGTGTTTACCCCTCACCTTTTTTAAACAAAAAGGTGAGGGGTAAATTAATCGTCCCATTGTCACGTCGTGCCAGTGCCCCGCTAAGCGGGGCTTATCTGGTGAGCTTATTAAAATTAAGAAAAGAATTTTTTAAACCATTTGCCAATTTTAAAGTTCTGATAATTTTTCTAAAATTCTTTTTTTAAATTTGCTGTATTTGTGCTTGTTTATTCCCAATTCTTTATTTTCAGTAAATTCGCGAATCAAATCTACTAAACCCTTTTGAAAATTTTTTTGCCCATATTTTTTTAACATTTTTTTGTAAAAAGCAAAATCCAAGTCAAGATTTGAAAGCAAAGAAATAATATCAATTTTATCTTTTTCGCCCTTGATTGAATTTTTGCGTTGTTCAAAGGCGACTTGCTTTAAAATTAAAAGAATTTCCGGTTTTGGCGCGACAAGTCCTTCAAGAGAAAAAGTGTATTTTTTAATATCTTCAACAGGCAATCCCAACTCTGAATAAAAAGGCAAATAAATATCAATATCAATTTCTTCTATTTTAATTTCATATTTTTTTAATCTTTCGTTTTTTGTTAAATTAAATTTTTCTTTAAATTTTTCCAGAACATTATATTCGCAAATTAAATCAATGTCTTTTGATTTTAATGCTTTGGTATAAAGCCAGACTGCCCAGCCACCGATTAAAATAAAATCAAATTCTCTTTTAATCTCTTGTAAAATTTTAAAACTTTTTTCAGTGATTAAGTTATGATAATAATCTTTCATAAATTAAAATAATTTATCTTTTAAAACATTTAAAAAATCTTTGGCATACCATTCAGGCAAATTCCAAAGATCAGCAAAAATTTGAACGCAAGGAGTTAAATTTCCATATTTTTGAATATAGGGGTCTTTTTCTAAAACAATCAAATTTTCATAACCTTTTTGAAAAGGAAATCTTTTTTTAATTTCTTTTAAATCTTTTTTGTCGGCGTAAATATAAACCTTATCATAATCAGCAGGCGCTGTTTCTTTAAACTTTCTCAAAAAAGCGCTGAAACCGCCATAGATAATTTTTGCCGGCGCGTTGGCTTCAATTTCAGCAACAGAAAAATTTGTTCGAGTTTTGTAAATAATATCTTTTTTTAGATTGCGAAAAGTTGCCCAAAGATAAAGAAATTTTTCTTTATCTCTTACTGAAAAACCCCTGCCTTTTACTTCAATCGCTCCCAAGTTGCGAGGAACTTTTAAAGCATTAAAAACCGTACTCAAAGAAAAGCCAAATTTTTTAGCTAAATCTTTTTGAGTAAACCCCATTAGATGTTTACTATCTAACGGGGTAAATTTTGTTTTTTTATTTTCAATAGCTTGGAATAAAATTTCCCGCCAAAGAATTTCTTTTTTTGTCATATTCGTTTCGATTTTTAATAAGTATTTTAAACCTCATTTCTATGATATTAGAAACAATTTCGGTTGTCAAACCTAAATCGTTAAATTTGGTCGTGATTTGCTGTCCTGTGGCAAGAATTTTTGTTGTCGCTAATAATTTCTCCATCCCTAATTTGGATAATTCGTCCGGCATGCTCCGCGACATATTGTTCATGAGTAATAAGGATAATGGTTCTACCCTGTTCTTGGTGAAGTTGCTGAAAGGTCGCAAGAACTTGCTCTCCTGTTTTAGTATCAAGATTGCCAGTTGGTTCATCCGCGAGAATTAATGTCGGGTTGTTCACAAGCGCGCGATAGCAACTCTTTGTGTCATTCCGCCTGAAAGTTGATTTGAGTAATGATTCCAAAAATTTTTTGGGAAAGCGGAAGCGGTAAGAGCGTTCATTGCGCGCTTTTCCCGCTCTTCTTTTTTAACTCCCGCGTAGACAAGAGGAAGCATAACATTGCGGAGCACTGTCGCGCGTGGCAGAAGATTAAAAGATTGAAAAATAAACCCGATTTTATTTATACGAATATCCGCAAGTTCGTCATCAGAAAGTTTTGACACATCTTTGTTGTCCAAAAAATACTCTCCGCTTGTTGGCGTGTCTAAACATCCCAAAATATGCATAAGCGTTGACTTGCCAGAACCAGAAGACCCCATAATCGCCACAAATTCTCCGTCATCAATTTTAAAACACGCGTTTTTAAGCGCGGCTGTTTCTATATCTCCGCTTTTGTAAATTTTTGATATATTTTTGCATTCAATCATATTTTTTAAATGAAAAAAACAAAATTAAAAATTATTTATTTTTGTTAATTTTGTTTTAATTAATTTCTCAAACAAATCTAGATATTTAACCTTTTCCGGATTCAGAAGAAAAGGCAAAAGTTTTTGTTTATAAATTTTAAAATTTGGTTTAAATTTTTCTTTATAACAATCCAAAATTTTTTGCCAAGCTTCATTTTCATCTTTAATTTTTAAAGATTTTAGCAAATTTTGGTCTGGTTCAATGTTCTGAGAAATTAACCAAACAATATCGTAAAAATCCCGCGGCTGTAAATCTTTTCTGAAAAGAATCGCTTTGATTTTCTGAGATAAAATGAAAGAAAGATCGGCTACCACTACATTTTGTATTATTCCAAAACGATTCAAAACTAATGTCTCGCTTTTTGATTTTATTTTTGGAGTAGTATAGTCCAATTTTATCATTAGTTTTTCTTTGGGATTGTTGGAAATTTCAAGCTCGGATAAAAGATTAACGAATTTTAATCTGCCAATTCCAGAATGATTAGTTTTTCTAAAATCAAATTCTGTTTTAAATCCTTGTTTTTCCAATTTTTCTATTGAATTC
>JAHJSK010000067.1 GCA_018830365.1 Patescibacteria group bacterium
GATATTTGATACCCTTGTGAGCAAAAAAATTAAAATGTTTTTGCAAAGGTCGAGTTTCAATAAAAACAAAATCCATTTCACTTACTTTTTTCCCTTAACCAAAAACTTATTTCACTTACTTTCTTAAATGATTTGACACGTTTCGATAAGTCGCACCATTACAAAAACCATCTTCCTCCAGCAGCGAAGCTGACAAATATCTCCATATATTTATTCAAAATGTTTTTTTTAGAGCAAAAAAGAAAACTCCCACAAATGAAAGCAAACTGACTAAAATTACGCTGATGAAAATATAATAAAAAATGCTCATATTGTTTTTAAAAATTTAAGATAAGAAGAAGAAATTTTTTCAATATTTTCTAAAACATCGCTTGAAATTTTTAATGATTTCAAAATCTTCCAATCTTGTTTGAGCAAAAGCCGCAAAATTTTCACCGCGTCAACGGATATTTCTTTTGCTTCTTTTTTATCCTTCCCGTTGAAATTTTTAAAACATCGCCAGCAAACAATTCCTCCCTCATGAGGTAAAAACCAAAATGTCTCTGGTAGAAGTTTTTTTGCGCAAACGCGGCAAAAATAAAGCTCGGGTTTATATCCTAAAATAGATAAAAAATTCCAGAGAAAATAATAGTATTGCAAATTGCAACCTGCAAATTGCAAACTGGGGTTATTTAATTCTCCAAAAACTTCATTTATGAGCCGCCAAATTTCGTCATTTTTTTCTTCTTCCGCGATGAATAAATCCGCGACTTCAATTATTTTATAAGCAATGGCTAATTTTTGAGGATTTTTTCTCAAATTCTTAAATTTTTCCACAGCCAAAGCGTCAGTCAAAATTTTATAATTTTTTCCTTGTATAAATTCTATTTCTGACAAATAAAAAATCTCGGCTGATTGCCTTAATTTTGATTTTATTTTTCGTATTGCTTTGCCTAAAATTTTTAATTTGCCAAAATCTTTTGTGAAAATGGTAAAAATCTGATTTGCCTCTCCTCTATCTTGTTTTTTCAAAAAAAATCCTTGTGTGCGAAAATGAGTGAACATAATAAATAAACTCAAAACTCAAAACGCAAAGCTCAAAACTAAAACGCAAATTCAATTATACCATTGTTTTGTCCTGTTAGAAGTCCAACTTTTCAAAGCAAGATTTGGATTAAAGCTTTTTGAATATAAAAATCCTTGCCTCTTATTCAAGCGATCGCCTGTTTTGTAGACAAGGATTTTTTTTGAATAAATTAGTTTTAGCGAAAAGTTTTACCAAGGAACACATTAAAAGTTGGCAGAGGTCTGACCTCTGCCAATTTTTTTTTATTCAGCGATTGTGGTGTTTTTAACAAGGTTTTAATTTTGCTCCATGAGGGCAATAAAAATGTACGGAGAAGTGTTCTCCGTCAATCTTCCTCAAATTTAACTATATCTTTTCAAATTATCAATCCAGCTTTATGGAGGGCAGACTCCCGTAAGGATTTTGTTTTGCGCCGTTTGAAAAATATTATAATTCGCAATTCATAATTCATAATTCATAATTCAATCCATGGACGCTTGCATTTTAAAATTTTTGCTGTATAAAATAATTAAGGAGGTGAGAAAAAATGTTTAAAAGGTTTATGGAGAGTATAGGGAAAAGAAAGAGTGTCGGGGTAAGAATCCTTAAAATTAGTGTTACCCTTGTTGGAAAGGTAAGTGCAGGGATTGCCAGTATTTTAAGGGTAAAGTGGGATAGCGTGACCGCGACTGAAGGTTGTAAGTATAATGACGAAAAAACACAGTGTAGACACTGTGTTTTTGGAAAAAATAAGTAAAAAAAGGAGGTGAAGAAAATGGATAAGGTTGATGTTGGACGGGGCGTTTCCATATCTGCGGATACGGGGAATTTAGGAATAACGGATGCGCAAAAGCATGGGAAGGAGGAGCGGGAATGGGTAAGAGCGCATGCAAATCTTTTAAATAGAATGTATGCTGTTCTATATTTCGAATAATCAAGGAGGTGATTAAGTGGCGAGGGGAAAAAATAGAGGCATGATATTGCAAGAGATTGAAAAAGGGGAAACAAAAAACATGACCCTCATGTGTGTTTCCGAGATTTATGATCTCGAGTGTTTTAATTCAAAGGGGAATGTTGTTTGTTCTGCCTGTAAATCTTCTTGCGCAATCAAAGATGCCACCAGCGTAGCACAAAACAGGGCAAGTGAGGGACAATAGCGCTATGGCGCTATTGGGGGGTTGACAGATAAAAGGGTGGGATTATTAATATCCCACCAATTTTTTTAAGAAAATATTGTAATATTTTTGTCAACTTTTCGTCTTAATTGATGTAGCCACTAAACTCTAAATCCTAAACTCTAAATTCTAAATAAATCCAAAAACTCAAAATTCAAAACATTTTGGATTTGGAACATTTGAATTTTGAATAAATTGCAACCCTGCGGGGAATCTCGCCCTTTAAAATGAATTTAGAATTTAGAATTTAGAATTTCGCTGGATCGTCCGAAGGATGAGACTCCCTGTAAAGTTGATCAAACTCGAATGAATGAATTTTAAAATTAGAGCATTCATAATTGATTCGTAATTCACAATTCACAATTCACAATTCACAATTCATAATTCATAATTCATTTTACTTAAAAAATGACAGAAAAAGAAATAATAAAAAAATTTCAAGAATTCAGACAAATAAAACCCAGAGAAGAGTGGGTTTTTTTTGCTAAAAGAAAAATTTTAAACAACAGTACGGCTACCATATATATATATAAGACCATTTGGCAAAAAATTTGGCAGAATCTTTTTACGCCAATCCAAACGCACTCTTTAATTTTTGCCGCAAGAGCAATGTCTTTGGTCATGGTTATTAGCGTTGGCGCGTTTTTTTACTTTTTTCATTTAAACCAAAATTCAAACCAGATCTCCTCGCCAGCGCTTCCACAGACCTCTCTGTCTTTACAGCCGCAAAATGAAAAACTCATTGCCGCGTTAGGAGATGTCCACACAAGTTTAAAAAAAATTGATTCTTCTTTAAGCGCGCTTAAAAATTCAAAAAATAAAAAGCAAATTTTAGCAATGGCGCAAATAACAAAAGCCACGGCTAATAACGGAGAGCAAGTGATTAAAGAAATTAAAAAACAGGATTCTACTTCGCAGCAAGTTTTGGCGAGCTTAAATGAATTGGAAGCAGGATTTAAAGAAATGGGAGAGAAAAGTTCTGACATCCAAATAAAAACAATCAAAACAATCATTGACGAATTGAAGCAAATAGATTTAAATAAAGAAGTTGCTGACAAATTACAAGAAGTGGAAAATTATTATAATGAAGGACAATATAATGAAGCAATGCTTTTATTAACCAAGATAATGGATTAGATCTTTTGCAAAAAAGTTTTTGCGCAAAAGGTCTATAGAAGAGTAAAAAATAGTCATTGTAAATTATTTTTGCTTTGTTAAGCAATTGTTTGCCCGGCTTTGTTCTGTTCACACAGAATAATTGGCGAACAAAATTAGCAAGGCATAAAAAGGTCGACGATGACACAAAACATTAAACAGGAAATAGTCATTAATTTTTCTCTTGTTAAAAACGGCTTTGCCGTAAAGAGGTAAAAAAATTTAAAAGTCAAATGACAAAAAATCCTGTAAAATGTAAAACAATTAAATTGCAAAACAATTAAATTGTGAAAATTAAGAAAATAAAAATATAATGGATACTTTAAAAAGAATTATAGCGAGCATTACTATTTTTGCTTTAATGGGAATGCTTGCGCCTGTAAGTGTTGCACAAGCTCTTACAGCTGATGAGTTGCAAGCCCAAATTGTGGCTTTGCAAGCTACTTTACTTGAATTAACACAGCAATTAGCCACGATTCAAGGAACAACAACTCCTGCGACAACATTCACAGGTTGCGCAATTGCTTCCTTTACCAGAAACCTTGCTGTAAGAAGCACAGGGGACGATGTTAAATGTCTTCAAGTTATTTTGAACAGCAACGCTGACACCAAAGTAGCTGAAACAGGCGCTGGCTCTCCTGGAAATGAGACCACCTACTTTGGCGCAAAAACCAAGGCAGGAGTTGTCAAATTTCAGGAAAAATACGCTGACACAATTTTGGCTTCTTATGGTTTAACCACTGGAACCGGTTTTGTTGGCGTAACAACCAGAGCTAAATTAAACGAGCTCTTAGACATTGTTGTCCCAACCACCCCAACCACTCCAACCACAACCACAACTACATCCACTACTACCACAGGATTGACTGTTGCTTTAGCTTCCAATAGCCCAATTGCTGGCACTGTTGTAGCTGGTCAAGCCATTGCTGACCTTGCTCGCTTTACATTTACTGGCAACAACACGGTAACTTCATTGAAATTAAAGAGAATTGGAGTTTCCGAAGATGCCACTTTGAGCAATGTTTATTTGTATGACGGCAACACCAGAATTACTGACACTGCCACTGTTTCTAACGGCGTTTTGACCTTTGCCAACGCATCTGGTCTTTTCACTGTGAACGGCGACAAGACAATTTCAGTAAAATCTGACATTGCCACCGGCTCTACTGGTCAGACCGTTGGTGTAGCTTTAATGGCTGCTACTGACATAGTTCCGACCGTAAGCGGTAATTTTCCAATTAATGGAAACACCATGACTGTGGCTACAGCCAACTTGGCAACCGTAGTTGTGGGAACTGTGCTTCCTTCCTCTAATACCACGGTTAATGCCGGCACTATGAACTACACTGTGTTCTCTGCCCCATTAACTATTGGCGTTCGCTCTATTAATTTGAGCAATGTTGCGCTCAAGCTTATTGGATCTGTAACAACCGATGCTTTGGCTAATGTCAAGCTTTACATTAATGGCGTTCAGGCCGGAACCGCAACTACTATTGATGCCAATGGTAATGTTGCTTTTGATTTATCAGCTGCTCCAGTTGTTATTCAAAGTGGCAGCGCTACTTTGGAAGTAAGAGCAGATGTAGTCAAAGGTTCTAGCCGCAATTTCAGCCTTTCATTGCAGAATGTTGCCGACCTTGTAGTGGTTGATTCCAATTACAATGTCAACATTGCTGCAACTGGAATTCCTGCTACCACCGCTACTGTAAGCGTTAAAGCTGGTTCAGTTGCTGTTTCCTTAGATCCAACCTTTAGCGTTACCACTGTTACTGGCGGCATTGCTAATGCGCCTTTGGCCAAATATAGTTTTAAGGCATACGGCGAAGATGTAAAAATTTCCTACTTGGATATTACACCTTCTCGAAATTTGGATAATGTGGCTTTA
>JAHJSK010000068.1 GCA_018830365.1 Patescibacteria group bacterium
CTCATCCAACATTCACAGCGCCATCAGTGAACTATGACACAAGCTATACCTGCGTTTTAACGGTTACAGATAATAGAGGCGCAAGTAATGCCGACGCGGTTCAAATTTTAGTTAGAAATAATGCAATATTGGCAACAATCAACACCATAAACAATTTTAATTTAGAAATTGAAAATACAGCAAAAAATTTATCGCGCGGAGACACAACTTGGTTTCACGAAACATCTGGTTCTCCCTTGGACACTATAAAATTTCAAATCAAAATTACTTCCAACAGCAATGCGCGATTAAACAATGTAATGATAAAAAACACGCTCCCGGCAAAAATGCTTTATCAAAACAGCTTAAAAATAAACGATATTGCCGATTCAAGAGATATTAGTTCCCAGATAATAAACATTGGAGATATAGATCCCGGGCAAACAAAAATAATTACTTTTAACGCGCAAATTGCCGCGGAAAGTAATTTTGGCTTTGGCGCAACCAATTTAATCAACACCATTCTTGTTTATAACGAAAACATTTCAAAAACTGACACCACTACAATCACAGTTAGCAAGTCCGCAGTATTGGGAGCCAGCACAATTAGCACGGGAATCGCTGACAATCTTTTGCTTAATTCAATTTTATTCCCATTGGCGCTAAGTTTATTTTTGGTCTGGATTTTCAGAACAAAACTTTTAGGGTTTGATCAATTATTGGAACAAAGAAAAGTGGAAATAACTGAATATCGGGCAAAAAAACTCTTGGCAAAAAAAATCAGCCAGATGAAAAATAAAATTTGCAATGAATAGATTTGCAGGTTGCGTTTTAAAATTATTAAAACTGCGGGCTTTTGCCCGCAGTTTTGTTATTTGAAATTTGCAATTTGAAATTCCGTATTCCTGATTCATAATTCATTCCCCCCGCTTGCTTTATCGCTAATGTGCGGTAAAATTTTGATAATTATTTTATGTTTATTTTATTTTGGATAATTCTCAGCGCTTTTATTGTTAGTTTAATTTCCTTAATTGGAATTATAGCTTTATTTTTAAAAGAAAAATTTTTAGACAAGATATTGCTAATTTTTGTCGCTTTTTCAGCTGGGACTTTATTGGGTGGCGCGTTTTTGCATTTAATTCCAGAGGCAATAGAAAAACTTGGCAACAAGACAAATGTTTTTTTGTATATCCTTTTTGGCTTTATTATTTTTTTTATTTTAGAAAAATTTATTCTTTGGCACCATTGCCACAAATCTCCCAGTCAGCACACAGAGCATACAAAAAACCATTTGCCTTATTTAATTTTAATTAGCGACGGAATACACAATTTTATTGACGGCTTGATAATTGCCGGAAGCTTTATAACGAGTTTTCAAATAGGCATTGTCGCTGTGATAGCTATTGCTTTGCACGAAATTCCGCAAGGAATTGGTAATTTTGGAATTTTAATTTATGGCGGGATTAATAAAATCAAAGCGCTATTTTTAAATTATGCCATATCTTTAATAGTAATTTTTGGCGGCTTGGCTGGTTATTTTCTTTTTAAAATAACTGAAAGCATAATCCCCTTTCTTTTGCCTTTTGCCGCTGGCAGCTTTATTTATATTGCCGCTTCTGATTTAATTCCTGAAATTAAAACCGAAAAAAAATTAAGCAACAATATGATTCACTTTTTTGTGTTTATTTTAGGAATTTTATTAATGTTATTTTTAAAAAATTAAAGTTGCAAGATTAAAATCAAAGGCCCGTCCTCTGTAAATAGTTTTAAGCGGCAAAACCGCCAGAGGCCCGACCTCTTGCTGTTTTAGCTTTATCAGAGGCCCGTCCTCTGATTCTTCGCCCCTCAACAATTCTTCACATTTTAGTTAGTTTTACAAAGGAGAAAAGCTTTACGGAGGTCAGACCTCCGTAAACACTAAATCTCCCTTATAAAAAAACCCTCGCCAGAAATGACGAGGGTTTTTTTATATTGCGTAAAATTTATTTTCAAACGGAGCGAGTAAAAACAAAAATTCACCCTGTTAAATAGTTGCGGAACAAATTTAACAGGGCAAGCTTTTTGTTTTTCCGACCCGCGCTACGCCAAAGCTTCGGCGAGGCGAGCCCGCTTCGCCGTAGCTCAGCGAGGCGAGGCTCGCCCGCCTAAATTTTGCGAAGCAAAACTTTGGCGGGCGAGTGCCGAAAATATACACCAGAAAAAACTTTTGAATACCCCGACCGCTTGACCTACTCCGCCGCTCCGTCACCAAAGCTTTGTAGCGTCGGCGACCAAAGCAGCTTCAACTGCGACGGCTGGACGGTGGGGTCACCCTGTTAAATAATTTTGCTAAAAGCAAAATTATTTAACAGGGTGCATATAAATCATTTGGGTGGGGTTTATTTTCAAATATCGCCCCATTAGCGGGGGTTAACATTAATGAAGGAAATTGACATATTGCCACTACAATGCTAATAAATACTAAAATAGTTATCGCTATCGTCATAAACGGAAGATTGGCCCAAAACATTTACTCTGATTTTGAAATAAGAAGGAGTAGGAGTCCAGTTGTTTTTGATATCAGACGGGATAGTCCAATTAATGTATTGATTATTGATTGCATAATATTGCGGAATTAAATATGCTCTTCCGATCATATTGTAATTGCTGTCATACCCTGACAAACTGATTGCCACTGAATTACTATCGCTTAAACCCGAATTTGTCCACGAAATTCTTCCTGTATTCCCCGCTATCCACGCTTC
>JAHJSK010000114.1 GCA_018830365.1 Patescibacteria group bacterium
AGTAAGAAAGACGCTTAAAAGAATAGTTGAACCAATCATAAAAAGCGCTATGACCATCACCAAAACTGAAGAAAACGAAACCATCCCGTTTCGTATAAAACTTACCGCCCCCCACCGCAATATTCTTTTAAGATTTTGAAAAAACATATTTATTATTTATTACTATATTAACATAAAATATTTAAATTTAGATAATATTAATCAGGAATAATTAGTACCCCTGTATTCTTGTTAAATAAAAACTTGTTGTTAGTGAGTGGATTCAACACCGGCTTAATTATATAGTTTGGGATTAATTCTGACTGAGAAAGAGGATACTTACCATTATCATATTTATAAGACTCTAAAGCCATTTGAAATCTGGTTTGTTCCACTAGTAAATCAGACTCACATCTTTTTTCTTGCACATTAGGCATACCCGCCAACAGAATGCTTTTAATGACCTCAAAAACCGCATTCCTGGTGAATAGCAATTTCCATGTCACAAATTTTAAATTTCCTTTATTAAAATCTTTCAAGTATTCCTTAATCGCAGGCCCTAATTGATAACAGGGAGTATCCGTAAGTTTTATGTTTTGTCGAGTATTTTCTGCTATTTCTGTAAAAAATTTATTAGGCTGTATATAGAAATTGGAGTTAATTTTATTTACAAATACCAAATCATTTTTCCATGCTAGATATTTTAACTTGAAAATCTTTTTTAAACTTTCTTCATTTTTGGTATATTTTTTTATTCTGGTAATTCGCGACAATAAAATTTCTGATGGAATTTTATTTGTTGCCAATATAATTTGGATATTTTTTAGTCCATCACGCATTATTGCAGTACCAACCAAATAATCAATTAGTGTTGGTAGAGGGGCCTGTATTAGCAGATGTCCAATATGCATAGGAATCAATGCGTCTTCAATAGCCTCTTCATAATCTCCTTTACGAGCTTTTGAAAGAGCAGACAAGGAAGCAATTCGCGCACTTTGTCTAAGATAACTAGTAGGACAAATAATTGTTGCGAAAGAAATAGTCGTGTTTGTGATTGTGGGGCATTGATAATGTGAAAAGGTTGTAATTTGCCTCATTCTCTCAAGAGCTTTTTTGTTTTTGTTTAAAATAAAATCGACTTCTGTTTGGTCCCATGCCTTACCTTCTAAGAATTGAAGATATGAATCTCGAGCTTCATCGGCTGGCTTATATATTTGTTCATTAAGCTTTTCTAATAAGAAATACACATTTTCTTCTTTTGGTAGAGAAATAATATCTTCCAATATTAAATCTGAATCATTTATTTTTGACAAATCAGGGAAAAGTAAGGACAGAGACCCAAAAAATAACACAGGGATTGCAAATACAAAAAAAGTTATTTGAAAAATCAGTTTTCGAAATGATCCAATAAAATTATGTCTAAAAATAAAGGCAAGAAGTGTAATAATAATAACCATCACACTCCCTAAAATTACGCTAATAGTAGACCATTGAATCGGTTGTTTAAATACAATTGCCAAAATATTGACTATAGAAAAAAACGACCAAACAAATAAAATTGGCAATACCCATTTGCGAAATTTCAATATACCCCAAAAAGGAATTAAAGAAATTAAAATTAGTATAAATGCAATACTATACGCTATTAAAAAATACAAAACAGGAATCTCCAGTAGTTGTGTAAAAACTTTTGTTGAAAACAATAATGAGTAAGTTGTCATTATAATTCCTACCCCTGTTGCTAAAAAACCTATAATAGCCCACGCTTTAAATACAATATTTAGCCACCTAGGTAATATAGATTTTTGTTTGGTAGAATAAGTTTGGGCAAGGTTTTCTTGAGAAGAAGAATTATTAAATTTGTTCATGTTGTTATTACTATATTAACATAAAATTATTATACATATTTAAATACATATTTAAATATGTATAATAATTAAAATTTAAAATTTAAAAATGATAAAAGTTAAAATTGATAAGTTGCTGTTACAAAATAATCAAAACCAAATTAGCTCCTTACATTTTGATTTTTTTACAGTACATATTTACCTCTTGGGTCATC
>JAHJSK010000069.1 GCA_018830365.1 Patescibacteria group bacterium
AAATCATTTATATCTCTGACTACCGTGATTCTTGATATTTTTTCTTTGTTTTTCTCTTCCAAATAATTCTTAACCTCTTGATTGCTAACGCTTTCTTTTTCTCTAATAAATTCCAAAATATTAAATTGTCTTTTAGATAATTTTTCCATATTTATTGCTAATTAATCAGAACATTAAATTTACTTAATTGTATCATTTTGAAACAATTAATGCAACGATAAATAACATAAAAAAAATACACCAAAAATTTTGGTGTAGTAAACAATCGCAAAAAAGATTTTATTAAGCGCCATTTTTTAAAAACATTTTTTTCTTTTTAACTTTTAAAAATTGTTTGATGTTTTTTAAAAATAATTTCTAAAACTTCTAAGCATTGCAATCTACCTAAAAGTGGCGGAACATCGTCTCTTTCTAAAAATCCCACGGGGATTTTCTTTCTCCAATTGCCAATTTTTATCTCCAATCCTTTATAAATATAAACTGTTTTCGCTCCGCCAATGCCAGAGGTGGTAATTGACGAACAACCAATATTTAAATCAATTCCTAAATTGTCAGCGTATCTTTTTGGCAGCATGGTATAATCTGCTCCGCTATCCGCCAGCATTTCAACGGGCCACCATTCTTTTCTCTCCTTGTGCAACAATGAAACATTAACAAACGGACGCTTTATTATTCCCAAATCAGTTTTGCCAATTTCTTTAAAGGGAGATTTGATTATTTGCATAATATTAAAATGTAGGAAATATCTGGCCGAGGGACAAACAGAGACACGGGAGTTTCTTTATATTCTTTTTTTAATTTTTCAAAATCACGCCAAAATGCTTCTCCTTTTTTCATGGGTATAATTTTATTTTTGACAACCATCACATGTTTTCCTGCATATTTTTTTACCTTTTTGCCCTTGCCAGCCAAAAGCATTGATATTGTTTTTTGAGTTAAATCTTTTTTTGTAGCCATATTGATTATGCTTTTTAAGATATCAAATTAAGATCAGTTCGTCAAGTTTTTGCACCCATAATTCGTTTGCGTCTATATTCTGTTTTAAATCGCAGCATTGAGAGAATAAATCCCGGACATTTAGGTGGGGATTATTGGAATTAATGCCTCTATTCCAGATATTTTGCCTTTGCCGCGTTGTGTTGTTCTAATGTTTTGCTAAAAATTGTTTTTCCATCCGCGCTGGACAAGTAATACCAATACTCGCTGTTTTCTGGTTCAATTGCGACCAAAATGCTTTCTTTACCGGGATTGCAAATTGGGCCAAATGGCAAACCCTTATACTTGTAAGTATTATAAGGCGAATCAATTTTGGTTTGTTCAATTGAAATTTTTGTTCCACTGGAACGCGAAGCGATTTCATATAAGCTGGATGTTCCTGTTTTTAAAATATAGCTTATTGTTGCGTCAACTTGCAAAGGCATTCCCGCTTTCAATCTTTTCCAGAGAATTCCTGAGCATATTTTTTTATCTTCAAGGGTCTTTACTTCTTTTTCTATCAAAGAAGCCATAATTATTATTTCAAAAATTGTTTTATCTTGCTTTTTAATTTCCCCTTTTAAAGGTTGAATTTTTTCAGCGAAATTTTCCAGCATTTTGTTGACCATTTCTTTCTCGGACATTTCGTAAGAAAATTCATAAGTGTCTGGAAAAAGAAAACCCTCTAAAAAAGTTTCCTCTGGAACATTTTGCAAAAATTCAAAATCTTTTTTAAATTCCCTTACCTTAAAATCAAAACCTGAAAAATGGAAAAAAGAATCCAATCTTTCTTGAATTTGCTTTATGGTAAATCCTTCGGGTATGGTTATTTTTATTTTTGCTGTTTCTCCTGAAACAAATTTTTTAGCAATTTCCGAAATACTCATTGATGACTTTAAAAAATAATATCCTGCCTGAATTTTGTTGTGTTTTCCTGTTAAAGCCAAATAAAAAATAAAAATAAATTTATTTTTGACTAATCCTTGTTTTTTTAAATTCTCACTAATTGAAAAAACACTTTCGTTTTTTTCAATTTTAAAAATTTTTTCCAAAACATTTTTTTCAGATAATGGATAAAAGCAATATAAAAAATAAAAAATAAAAAAATTTGCAACAAAGCAAATTCCAATCATTGACTTTTTTTTAAAAAAAGGCATCATAAACATAGATCTAATTCAATTAAATAAGGGAGGAAAAAATGAAAGTAAATATAGAAATTTTTCGCAATAAACAATGTGAAATAATAACATTAACATCTTCAGATATTATAGCAGAGATAATCCCAGAAGCAGACAAAACAGAACTTTCAAAAAAAGGCAAGCTGTTGGTGGCCAGGGAATTGAAACTTGGAGGGACAGATTCCCAAAAACTTCAAAGCCTAAGACATTTGCAAATGGAATTATATGACATATGCCAATAATATGTTGTTAAACAACAAGGAGCAAAGCTCCTTGTTTTATTTTTCTTTTAATGGAACAAAAGCAAAACCGGGAAATTCTTTTTGGTCGTATTCTGTTTCGGATTTTTTAATAAAGAGCCAGACAGAATGACCAATCGGAACGACAATTCTGCCGTTTATTTTTAATTGTTCTTTCCATGCTTGCGGCAATTCTTTTGCTTCTGCAGAACATAAAATTTTATCAAATCCTTCAGCAAATTCTTTCCGCGTTTTTATATTGGGACAACCCTTGGAACCATCAGAACAAATAAATTCCACGATGCCATTTTTAACATAA
>JAHJSK010000070.1 GCA_018830365.1 Patescibacteria group bacterium
AAGCATTACTCACAACAGGTTAGAAAAAGATTTTTCTGTTTTAATAAAAGATTGCTTGAAATTTTTAAATCATAACAACTTTAGTTCAATAAAATTCAAAAAATTATTTAGTTGAATTTAGAGTAAGACCACTATATATGGGCCGGCATTATTTTCGGCTTGATGCTTATTTATGCTCTCTATACCACGAACTTTTTGTTTGTTGTTATTTTGATTCTCGCGGCCGTAACCATTGTCTTAAGATCAATCACCGAGCCGGATGAAGTAGATTTTTCTATTTTTGAAGACGGAATTAATATCGGAAGTAAGTTTTATTTTTGATTTTTTTCGTTCTGAAAAAATTGAAAATCTTTGGTTTGCTTTTATGGCTATTTTATTTGGCTTGTCAGGAATTCTTTTTCAATTCTCATCGCCCTGGGATGACGAATGGTGGAGTTGGCATTTTTTACGCGTTATCGCTTATTTTATAGTTTTTTGGTTTATAGCGCTTGAATATAAAATTATAATTTCCAATCTTAAAAAACATTTGGTTACAGTAGAAGAAAAAAAAGAGATAGAGAAAAAAATTCAAGAATCAGAAAAACGTTTTAGACAAATAACAGAAAATGCTTCGGAGTGGATCTGGGAAACAGATGCTAAGGGTTTATATACCTATGATAGTCCGATAGTAGAAAAACTTCTTGGTTATAAACCTGAAGAAGTGGTTGAAAAAAATATTTTTATGATTTATTTCATCCTGATGACCGAGAAGAGCTAAAAAAGGAGCCCTTGAAGCCTTTGCCAAAAAACTCTCATTTCGTGAATTTATAAATCGAAATGTCCACAAAGATGGAAGAGAAATTTGGTTTTCAACCAGCGGAATCCCCATCCTTAATGAAAAAGGAAATCTTTTAGGGTATAGAGGCGCGGACGCAGACATCACCGAGCGCAAGCAAGCAGAGGAAAGGGAAAAACAGAGCGCTGTGGAATTAAAAAATGCTTTGGATATGGCGGAAAAAACTATTAAACTTATGGTTGGCAGGGAATTGGAAATGATTGAATTAAAAAAAGAGATTGAGGAATTGCGTAAAAATAGAACAATCTAAATTAAATAGGTAATTTATGCAAAAAGATTTTCAAAAATGGCATGATAAAAAATCAAAAGTAGACGAAATTAAAAAGCGACCATTTTTTCACGAACGTGAAATTTGGTATTGCACTCTGGGTGTCAACATCGGATTTGAACAAGATGGCGGTGGTGAAGATTTTTTGCGTCCAGTAATTATAATTAGAAAATTTAATAATGAGATTTTTTGGGCAATTCCTCTTACGCGCACACAAAAGAAAACAAAATATTATTTTCAATTTGTTTTTGGAGACAATTTTTCAAGCGCGGCAATTTTGTCACAAATACGACTTGTGGATGCGCGTCGTTTGGATTATAAAATTGGCGATATATCTAAAGATAATTTTAAAAAATTAATAAAAAAATTCAAGGATTTATTACCTTGAACTTTTTTTTGTTACCTCTGTCTTGCGACAGAGTCGGGCCGAAGCCATTTGTATTATCAATATAGCAAATCCATAGACGATGTCAAGCGGGGCGTGGACAAGACATGATATAGATGAGGCAAAAATAAAAAAATATTGAAACAAAGAAAAACAAAAATTTTAAATTATGAAGTATGAATAAAAAAAATCAAGAAAAAGCAATAGTTATTTTTGAGCATGAGCCAGTGCGCAGAATTTGGGTTGAAAAAGAAGAGCAGTGGTATTTTAGCGTGGTGGATGTGGTGCGAATTTTGACTGGAAGCAGTATACCAAAAAGATATTGGTCTGATTTAAAAAAGAAACTTAAAAAAGAAGGAAGTAAGGTGTACGATAAAATCGTACAACTGAAGTTTTTAGCTGATGATGACAAAAAATATGCCACTGACTGTTTTTCCACAGAAAATATGTTGCGTGTTATCCAGTCAATCCCATCTCCTAAAGCAGAGCCGTTTAAACTTTGGTTGGCGAAAGTTGGTTACGAAAGATTAAAAGAGACAGTTGATCCTGAAATTGCGATAAATCGCGCCAGAAATAACTGGAAGAAATTAGGTCGCAGTGAAAAATGGATTACTCAAAGAATGCGAGGTCAGGAAATTCGCAATAAATTGACAGATTATTGGAGCGAGCACGAAATTACGCAAGAAAAAGAATACGCGTTGCTAACGGATATTATTCATAAAGAGTGGACAGATTTAACTACGCGCCAGCATAAAAATTTAAAGGGGTTAAAACAGGATAACTTGCGCGACCATATGTCTGAAGCGGAATTATTATTTACTGCTTTGGCAGAACTTTCAACAGCGCAAATCGCCATAAAAGAGCAAGCCAAAGGATTTAAAGAAAATATTCCGCCTGCTAAAAAGGGTGGCGCAGTGGCGAAAAGGGCTCGCAAAGATTATGAGCTGCAAACAGGACAAAAAGTTGTTACGGGAAAAAATTTCCTGTCGCCGACGAAAAACATTAAAGCAATAAAACAATAAAACAAAAAAATTCAGCGTTGCTCCGCGACTTGCCCTGTTAAATTTGCTTTACAATTATTTAGCATGGGTTATTTCTGTAATAGCGATTCAAAGGTTGAGAAAAGTTTTTGACTAAAAATTAAAACATTAAAAAAGGGAATGTGAATAAACAAATAGACACAACAACAAAAATAGCAATTTTTCGCAGTAAAGAAATTAGAAAAACTATTCATAATAATGAATGGTGGTTTGTGATTGAAGATATTATTTTGGCGCTTATAGAATCAAATGATCCCAAGCAATATATTCAAAGAATGAAACAGCGCGACCCTGAATTTGCTAAAGGGTGGGTACAAATTGTACATACCCTTGAGGTGTCTACGGGTGGCGGAAATCAAAAAATGCTTTAGATATGGCGGAACGGACTAACAAACTTATGGTTGGCCGGGAACTTAGAATGATAGAATTAAAAGAAGAGATTGAAAAACTGCATGAAAGCATGAAAGTAAAAAAACATGGACATTTGAATGGGGTTTATTTTTAGCCAATTTTATGAAAAAAAATAATAAACAAATTTCAATTTTTGAAGGCAGAAAAATCCGCCGTTTTTGGGACGAGAAAAAAGAAAAATGGTATTTTTCAGTTATTGATATTGTAGCCATCTTAATAAATCAGACGGATTTTCAATTAGCCAGAAATTATTGGAAAGTATTGAAAAATCGTTTAAAGAAAGAGGGAAGCGAGGTGGTTACAAAATGTAACCAACTGAAAATGCAATCTACTGACGGCAAATTTTATTTAACTGACGCGGCAGATACAGAGGCAATGCTTCGCCTTATTCAGTCTATACCATCCCCCAATGCCGAATCATTCAAGCTTTGGCTGGCTCGTGTCGGATACGAACGAATGCAGGAAATGGTTGATCCGGAAAAAGCTTTGAATCGTTCAAGGGAATATTGGCAAAAGCAAGGCAGAAGCGAAAAATGGATTCAGCAAAGAATGACAGGGCAAGAAACCAGGAATAAACTTACTGATTATTGGAAAGACAACAAGGTCAAAGAACAGGACGAATACGCGATTTTAACAAATATAATTCACCCTGTTAAATCCTCCCATTCAAACGGGAGGGGCGAAGCAATTTAACAGGGTGAATCAGGAATGGAGTGATTTGTCTGTAAAAGATCATAAGAATTTGAAGGGTTTAAAAACGCAAAATTTGCGAGATCATATGAGCGAAGAAGAACTAATTTTTACAGCGCTTGCAGAAATTTCTACTAGAAGAATTGCTGAAACAGATGAAACAAAAGGATTGGAAGAAAATAAAATTCCAGCGAAAAAAGGTGGTAAAATTGCTAAAGATGCGAGAGTTGCCTTGGAGAAAAAAATTGGAAAAAGTGTAATTACAGGCGAAAACTTTTTACCAAAGTCAAAAAAAAATTTTAAAAGCCGAAAAAATTTTTAATTAAAACAGGACTTACGCACATTGAAAAAATAGCGTAGAATAAGGCAAAAGGTCGATTTTTGAAATAAAACTAGAAAAATATGTTCTTTTTGCCTAAAAATGCTATCAATTACATTAAAGGTTTGCTGTGCGTCTTTGAAA
>JAHJSK010000071.1 GCA_018830365.1 Patescibacteria group bacterium
CATTTCAAGCCCCACAAAACTTGGTTCATAAGCCAAATTTTTTAAATGGCGGCGATATTGCGAATCCACTTCGGCAACTTCAAGACAAAGCAAAATAGCTTCCCGAATTCTTTTTTTTAATTCCGAAAGCGTCTTGGCTTGAGTATAACAGCCGGGCAGCATTGGAACCGAAGCTATAAAATATCCATCCTCGCCTTGCTCAATAATAACTTTAAATTGTTGAGGATTTTTAACCATATTATTCACTTTGAATTATGAAATGCATTTTTGCTGTCATTCTCGTGTTTTTCTTAATCCAATTTCATTGCTGCTTCATATGCTATCCCAGCAAGTACCATGTTATTTTCCTTTATGCACTTATTGCCTAATTGAATGAATTTTTCTTCCAATAATGATTTTCCTAACCCCGCTTTTTCGTATTCCGCGCAAGCCGCATAAAATCTGCCTTCTCTTAAAAAAGCGTCTCCAAGCAATAAACTTACTCCTTCGTTTACCCTCTCATTTTCAGTCTTATGTACTTCTTGTTCCACGCTACCATTTTTAATTTGTTCTTTGTTTTCATTCATATTTTTGATTATTGTTAGAAATTTAATTTACAATTTTATCCGACCTTTTGTTTGATTATATTTTTAAATTCAATGAAGTTCCGACACGACTCCGATACGATGGTTATAATTTTAAAGAAGTTTTAAAAAATTTTTGAGAAGTGATAATTTTTATTTTTTGATATTCTTTAATTTTTAAAAGGTGTTTATCGCCAGAAACAATATAATTGGCTTTGCCAGTTAAGCCACATTCAATTATTTTATTGTCAGACAAATCTTCTTTAACAATATTAAGTTTTATTGTTGGTTCAATAATTTTAGAGTTAATGGCCAAAATTTCAATGAAATCATTTGTGTCTTCTAATGGAAAATGGAATTTATTTATTAGCTTATCTCTAACTTCTTCAAGAATTTCTAATGATGTTAAAATAATAAAAATACCCTTCAATCCTTTTTGAACTATTTTATATGGAGCGCCTCTCCAAAATAAAGAAGAAATAAAAATGTTTGCATCCAAGACCGCTTTAATCATTTTTCAAGACATCGCTTAATTTAATACCCTTTCTCTTGGCAAATTCCTTTCCTTTTTTAGTTAAATTTTCAAAACGCCCCAAAGAACCCAAAATCATCATTTTAATCTTAAGTTGTTTTAGTTCTTCTAAAATAATATTTTGAGTCCTGAAAATATTTTGATATTCAATTTTTTGATTTTGGGTTAATGTTTCCATGTTTTAATAATATCACAAAAAAAATAATGAAATCAATTAGTAAAATTACGCGCTGAGAACTGCGCTCGGTCTAATTCTTTGTCTGATTTTTAAAAATTTATAATTCAGAAACTTCCAATAATAAATTTAATTAATAATTTTTATCCGACTTTTTAACTTTTTATTTATAAATTTCATGTGTGCCTATATCAATAAATCAATATTATCTGAATCAATAAAAGCAAACATTATTCTATATTGCCCCGTAGCTGTAAATGCCCAATATTCTTGATATTTGCCGTGAAGTTTGTGAGTGTCAAGTTTTGGATTAAAGGGATTAACTCGAAAAATTTGTTCTTTTTCTTTGGCTTTTTGTTTTATGTTTTTCGGTAATTTTCTATAAGATTTTTTGAATTTAGATGAAGCGCGAATAATCATATTAGTCCAAATCAGTTAACGACTTGATTGTTTTTAATTTTCCATTTAGTTTTTCTTTTTTATACACTTGAATAGCCATATCGATATCCGCTTCCTCGTCTAATTTTTTTCTAATTATTTTTTCCAAATTTAAAAATTTTTCATATTTTCTGCGCGGGATAATTATTAAATCATCTCCCTTGATCATTTTTTGTGGAATAGTGATGGTGTCCATATTATTTTTATTTAAATTTAATTTACAATTTTTATCCAACTTTCCAACTTTTTGCTTGATTGTATTTTTAAATTTCCAGATAGACAATTTTTCTCTCCGAGAAAAATTGTTTTGGCGAGATCCCGTTTAGCGGGACGAGCTCGCCCGCCAAAATTTTTTCAAAAATTTAGGAGGGCAAGTGCAAAAAATATAGAATAATTTTTCTTTTATATTTTTAAGGTAAATTATTATATAATTTCGGAAATAACTTATATAATTGTAAATCTAAGGTATTCCGAAATTAGAGAGTTAACACTCTCTATTGTCAAACGAAGTCCTGCTTAGCCCCGATAAGCAGGCAAAACGAAAAAGGAGGTTAATAATTTCAGTTTCAATGTCAGACAAAACAAAACCAAAAAATGCCTTTTAAAAAAGGACAAAAAATTCACTTTTTCCTTATAATATTTTAACTTTATGATATTTCAAATTTGGAACTTTTAAAAAAACTTACAACGCTGATGTATCCTAACACACCCTATCGCGAAATGCAATGGATTAGCTTTTTAGCTTTTTAGCTTTTTAGCTTTTTATGTAATTTCACCCATCACCTTTTTCCCTAATGGAAAAAAGGTGAGGGGTTCATGCGTTCTACTTATATCATACAACATAGCGTTATTCAACAATTATTTATATTTATAATACGCCTTGGTAAATCTTAAATCTATGTATTCTAAATTTTTTCTTTTTTCAATAGGAATAGCTTTTTCCAAAAGCAGTTGGAGCTTGGTTAAACACAAATTTATTCCTTCCAAAGGAAAATACTTTGTATTTTCGGCGCTCGCTCGGAAAAACAAAAACGAAGTTTTTGTTTTTACTCGCTCCGTTTGAAAATAAATTTCCCAGCCCTCAAATGTCTTAGCCGTTATTTTCCCTGTTTCAACAACAAATTCGTTAATACCTATTTTTAAATCTTTTTCAATTTTGTTTTGAATTTTTAAAATTAAATCCAAAATTTCTTTTGAAAAAACTTTTTGCCCCAAAATCACAGGGTTCTGGCTTTTGTCCTGTTTAACAACAAGATTATTTTCTTCAACCATTGAAGAAGTAGAAAATTCCTGATTTTCAACAAGCTCAAAAATCACCCCGTTTTTATCAAAAGAATAACATTGCTCGCTGTTTAATTGTCCACCGCTTGCCCCATGGGAAATCAAAGGTTTTTCTTCAGCATTTCCCTCGCAATATTTTCCCATTGCTTGTCTTTCTATAATTTTAACAATTATTTTATCAGGAAAATTTCTTTTAAAAATCGTTTTTTCAATAACAGGAAATTTATTTAAAAGCAATTTATTTATTTCTTTAAAATTTTGAAGAAAAATACTTTTTGTTTCCCAAAAAATAACCTTTTTTTTAATTTGCGTTTCAATAGCATTTTGAATTTCCTGTTTGGAAATTTTTTGATTGTCCAAAATCTCAATTTTTTTAATTTGAAAAAAAGAAAAAAAGAAAACCACATAAAAAATTTCCACAAAAAAAATTAAAAACAAAACAAACCGAAACAATGTCCGATTTTTAAAAATAGATTTTTCCCTTTTGTGTTTTTTGGGTTTATACACTTATTTAATCGCAAAACGTAAAACGCAACCTGCCCGCAATGCTTCGCCTGCCCGCATTGCTACGCAAAGCGTTGCAGGCGGGCATAGCGATGCAGGCGGGAGCGCAAAACCTATCTCAAAACGCAAAACTTTTAATTCTTTTTTAAAGCCAATGGATTAGATTAGTTTTGACTTTTACGTTTTAGTTTTGACATTTGAGTTTTGAGTTTTGAGATATATAATTGTTTGTCCCGCTAATTGGGAACGTGGCGGAAAAAATTGATATTTGAAAATTACAAGGAATCAATGTTTCAAAATTTTTACAAACACATTATCGGGTATTTTCACGGTTCCAGTACCCATTGCTAACATTTTTTTCTTGCCCTTTTTTTGTTTTTCCAGTAATTTCTTTTTGCGAGTTACATCACCTCCATAAAGTTTGGCTGTAACATCTTTGCGCAAGGCAGACAATCGTTCTGCTGCCACAATTTTACCGCCTATTGCGGCTTGCAATTTTAAAACAAACAACTGCTTTGGCAATGTTTCTTTTAATATCTTGACAATTTCTTTACCGCGCTGAAACGCTTCATCGCGATAAACAATAATAGACAACGCTTCCACTAATTTTTCCGCCACTAAAATATCCATTTTTACCACATCAGCTTTTCTATAATCCAAAAAATCGTAATTAACAGAAGCGTATCCCGAACTAATGCTTTTTATTTTGTCATAAAAATTAGTTAAAATTCCCGCCATAGGCATTTCGTAATGCAAAATTACTCTTTGCTCATTTATATACTCTGTATTTTTGTAAATTCCTCTTTTGTCTTGCGCCAATGTCATCAGACCTCCCATATATTCTTTTGGCGCGACAATGTCTAATTTTACCCATGGCTCTTCTATTTTTTTAATCTTATTTGGTTCAGGCAATTTTTGCGGCGTTCTTGCGACTACTGGATCCAAGCATTCCTGTCCAGAAAATTCAAAGCCAAAAACCCGGTAAGCAACGCTTGGAATAGTTATAATAATGTCCAAATCATATTCTCGTTTTAAACGTTCCTGAAAAATTTCCAAATGCAATAAGCCCAAAAATCCGCAACGAAATCCCAAGCCCAATGCCTCGGAATATTCTGGCTCGTAAATCAAAGACGCGTCGTTTAATTTTAATTTTTCCATTGCTTTTTTTAAATCATTGAAATCACTGCCGTCTTGCGGAAAAATTCCCGCGAACACCATTGGCTTTGGTTCGCAATATCCTTTCAAAGGCTTCATCTCTTCTATTTTTGCGTTTGTAACAGTGTCGCCCACTCGGCAATCGCTTACTTGCTTAAATCCAGTAACAACATAGCCTATTTCACCCGCTTTAAGTTCGTTTGTTGATTGATAGTCCGGTTTAAATATACCTACATCTAATACCTCGGCTTCAGCTCTTGTTGCCATTAAATAAATTTTATCCCCTTTTTTAATTTCGCCGTCAACAATTCGGACATAAGCAACAACGCCTTTATATTCATCATAACTTGAATCAAAAATTAACGCGCGCAATGCAATTTTGTCAGTTTTTTCGGCTTCCGCGCTCTCTACTGGCGCGGGAATTCTTTCAACAACTGCTCGCAATATCTCTTCCACGCCTTGACCTGTTTTGCCAGACGCATAAATGATTTCATTTTCCTCGCATCCAAGCAATTTTAAAATTTCATCTTTAACTGCTTCAACATTAGCCGCTGGAAGATCAATTTTATTAACAACGGGAATAATAGTTAAATCCTGCTCAATGGCTAAATACAAATTAGCTAATGTTTGAGCTTGAATACCCTGCATGGCGTCCACTAACAAAACAGCGCCCTCAACAGCCGCCAAACTTCTTGAAACCTCATAAGTAAAATCAACATGACCAGGAGTATCAATCAAATTTAGAATATATTCTAAATTTGCAAATTCTAAATCCAAAACTCTAAATTCTAAACTTTTATTTAGAACATTTGAGTTTTGAGTTTTGAGTTTGTTTAGTATTTCGGATTTAGAATTTAGAATTTGTGGTCGCCAGACCATCCTTACTGGTTGCAGTTTTATGGTAATCCCGCGCTCTCTTTCCAAATCCATTCTATCTAAAACCTGATCCCTCATTTTTCTTTTTTCAATAGTCCCTGTTATTTCCAGCATTCTGTCAGCCAAAGTTGATTTACCGTGGTCAATATGAGCGATAATGCAAAAATTTCTAATGTTTTTCATATGTTTTTGTTTTGAAACCGAAATGCAAAATTCAAGAATCCCGACCTCTCTAACTTTCAACTTTCAACTTTCAATTATTAAGAGGTCGGACCTCTCCACATTTAAAGCATTTCGTAATTCAAGGTACTTTGGGATTGTTTTGTTTTGCGTAAAACTTGAAATTTAAAAAGTCGCAAGGAATTTAATGGCGGGAAAAAATCAGTTAAAAAATTATAAACCCCAGACATTTGGGTGAGGTATTAAATCCCTTTCAAGTGTCTGGGGTGTA
>JAHJSK010000072.1 GCA_018830365.1 Patescibacteria group bacterium
ATTTTTTCCTCGCTTCACTTACCCTGTGCTTGCCACTTTTTTCCCTGCTTTTTTCCTCACAAACTCTCCAAGGTATCTGATTCCTTTGCCCTTATAAGGTTCTGGCGGTCTGATTTTTCTTATTTTTGCCGCAAACTCTCCAATTTTTTGTTTATCAATCCCGGAAATATTAATTATGTTTTTTTCAACTACAAGAGAAATTTGTAAAGGAATTTTTACTTCCACTGGATGAGAAAAGCCAACTTCTAATTTAAGAATATTTTCATTTTTATCATTAAGAAGCGAAGCGCGATAGCCAATCCCTCTCATTTCTAATTTTTTTTCAAAACCAGAGCTTACGCCAATTACTTGATTTTGCAAAAGAACTCTTATTAACCCCCATAAAGCAGAATTTTTTTTGGATTTTTTTTCAGACGAGACTATAATTTTATCGTTTTCTTTTATAACTAAAATCCCCTCGGGAATTTCTTGAAAAAGCTCACCCTTGGGCCCCTTGACCGTAACTTTTCGGTCATCTATTTTAACCTCCACATTTTCCAGTATTTGAATTGGTTTTTTGCCGATGCGACTCATATGTTTAACATTTAACATTTAACAATTCTACCAAATTTCAGCAATCACCTCGCCTCCTATTTTTTGTTTCCGCGCTTCTTTGTCGCTCATTATTCCCTTTGAGGTTGAAACTATTGCGCAACCATAACCTGATTTAACTTTTTTTATTTCTTTTGCTTTTTCATATATTCTTTTGCCTTGTTTAGAAATCCGCTTTAAACCAGAAATTGCCGGCTCGTTTTCGTTATTGTATTTTAAATAAACCCTTATCATTCTTCCATTGTTTTTTTTGAGTTTTTTAAAATCTGAAACGAAATTTTCTTTAACAAAAATTTGAATCATTTTTAATTTTAGAACAGAAAAAGGGATGTCAACTGTGGGATGTTGAACAGCTTGAGCATTTTTTATTCTAATAAGCATGTCTGATATTGGATCGGTCATATAATTTAAGATTTTCACCCTTCGGGTGACCACCCGTAGGGTGGAAGATTAAAGATTAACCTGCCCGCATTGCTACGCAAAGCGTTGCAGGCGGGAGATTAAAGATTAAAGTTGCAAGATTAAAGTGAAGATTTAAGATTTAAGTTATTTTTTCATCTTTGCTTCGAGTGACCTTTCGAGACCATATAACATTTTCGAGCACTCTTCATATTCACCAATAAAATATTCTAGCTTTTCTTTATTTATATACTTTTTTGCATATGCTATTTTCAGATGATGTTTTATTTCTCTAATTTCTCCTTGCGCGCGACTAATACTTTCTGTATAAACATTGGTGTGTTTGTTCCCAAATCCCTCTGCTAAATTTGCTGGCGAAGAATTGGATGATCTTCTGATCTGCGAGCCAAGCTCATACATCTCGTATTTTGGAAAAGTCATCGTTAGCTCATGCGCTTCCAAAGCTAATCTGAATAATTTTTTATATACTTCTAAATTTTCAACCAGCATAATTTTAGATTAAAAATTAAAGATTTAAGATTAAAGTAATCTTTCAACTTACAACTTTCAACTTTCAACTAATTTCCATCTTTCAACTTTAATCTTAATCTTTTAACTTTAATCTTTCAACTTACAACTTTAATCTAATCTCACCAACTTGATTTTTTAATTCCTGGAATTTCTCCTTGATTAGCTAATTCCCGAAAACATATACGGCAAAGTCCAAATTTTCTCATAAATCCTCTGTGTCGACCGCACTTGAAACAACGGCGGACGAGCCGCGTGGTAAATTTTGGAATTTTTTTTGATTTAACAACTTGCGATTTTTTAGCCATAGATATAATAAATTTAAATCCTGCCCGCAACGCTTCGCAAGCGCCAAGCCTGCAAAAGCTATGCCAGCCCGCAGTAGATACAGCGTTTCTGGCGGGCTTTAGCATTGCTGGCAGGAGCTTGCTCGCGTAGCGATGCGGGCGGGTCTAAATTCTAATAATTGGAAATCCCATTAATTTCAAAAATTCAAGTCCGCGTTCTTGCTGTTTGCTATTTGTGACTATGGTTATTTCTAAACCAAAAATTCCGCTGCCCTTTTCCACGACAATTTCAGAAAAAGGACTATAATCCTTAAATCCCAAAGTTAAATTCCCTTCTTTATCAATGGAGCTTGGAGAAATTCCCTTAAAATCTCTCGTGCGAGGCAAAACAATCCAAATTAATCTTTCTAAAAAATCAAACATCCTTTTTTTTCTTAAAGTTGTTTTGAACCCAATCGGAACTCCCTTTCTCAACTTAAAAGCAGCGATTGATTTTTTTGCTTTTGTTAAAACCGGCTTCTGTCCCGTAATTAAACTCAAAAAATTAGAAAAACTATTCATGATTTTTTCTCTTTCTGAAGAAGTTTTCCCTGCTGTCATTTTTCCAAAACCAAAATTCACTACCACTTTTTTTAGTTTTGGAACAGCCATTTTGTTCTTATATTTAAACTGCTCCATCATTTTTGGCATTGCTTCTTTTATATATTTTTCTTGTAATTTAAGCATAATAATTTTATTTATTTAAAATTTTTCTAATAATTCTGCGATTTGTTTTTTAAGTTTCAAAATATCTCTGTTTACAATTTCCCACACTAAATCAATATCAATCCCGGAATAATCATGAATAAGGACATCGCGAGTGCCGGCAATTTTCTTCCATGGAATATCAGAATATTTGTTTTTAAATGAAACAGATAAATTTTTTACCGCTTCGCCTATAATTCCTATTCTTCTAACAACTGCGTCTTGAATTTGCATATCGTCAAAAAATTTGTCTTCAGAAATATTTTTTGTGTAATCTTCAATTTTTTTAATACTATCTAAAATATCAAGCAGTAAAATTTTAGGATCTTTTTTCATAAATTATTTTTTCGTCTTTTAAAATAATCTCTTTTAAGCGAGGTTTAATTGCATTGTAAGACACAAGATCCACTTTTTTGCCTAACTTTTCTTCTAAATCAAGTTTAAGCCCTACAAAATCAAACAAGGATTTCCCTTTTTTAATTTTTACAAGAATATCAATATCGCTTCTTTTTTTTTCTTCACCTCTGGCAATAGAACCAAAAAGCGCCGCCTTAATTACTCCTTGGCTTCTTAAAATTGGCGCTATTTGTTTTTTAATAATTTGAGTTGTCATGGTTAAATTTTAATAAAGAAAAAAATTAGCAATTTGGGCAAAATGAAATTTTGCCTTTTGAAACTTTTTGCTCATAAACTATTGTTGACATTTTTTCTTTTCGCTAAAAAAGTTGCCTTTATCCAATCCTGATTGGAGTAAAATTGACTGAAAAGTGCCGTAAGGATTTTTTTTTACTCATTTTAATGGTAACTTTTTTGACGGGACCATTCACTTTACGGAATCTGGCATGTGATCCTTTCTGACGGACAAAAAGGAAACCATTTTTGTGAAGAATTTTTAATATCAAATTTAATGGTACCGGCTCAGGCGTATTTTAAGGAAAACGGTACCAAATCAAGGCACTCCACTTTATTGATATTGGCAAGAGAAATATCTTCTAAATGCAACGCTAAAGCTTCTTGCAAGCTTTCCATCGCTTCTTTTTTGGTGTCGCCAAAACTGGAAACAGCTGTATTTAAATTCCACGCAACATAGTATTTGCCCTCTTTCCATACTACATTTTTTAAGTTAATTTTACGCATATATTTTGTAAACTAAGTATAATAATTTTTAATTTTCAATTTTCAATTTTCAAATCCCAATGAATTTTCATTTGTTCGTTCCTCTAAATCGTATTTCTTTTTGCTGTTTGAAAATTGATCCATTGGAGCTTCACCCTGTTAAATAGTTGCAAAGCAAATTTAACGGGGTGAATTGTAAATTGGTACTTGCTAAATCGCCCAAAAGGCGAGATTCCCCGTAGGGTTGCAATTGAAAATTTCATTTTACACTTCTTCCCCGCACTTTTTGCATATTCGGATTTTCTTTTTCTCAGCCATTACCTTACATCCTGTTCTCACGGGTTTCCCGCATTTTGAACAAATTAATTTTAAATTAGACACTGACAAAGGCGCGATCGTTTCAATTACCTGACCCTTTTCCCCCTGTTTTCTTGGCCTTCGATGTTTCTTTTTTATATTTACTCCTTCAACTAAAACCTTTGAGTGTTTAGGCAAAACACGCAAAACCTTGCCTTTTTTACCCCTGTCTTTTCCTTTAATAACTAACACTTGATCGTTTTTTTTTATCATATATTGGAAAGTGTTTATCCCTCACCTTTTTTCCTTCGGGAAAAAAGGTGAGGGATTTATTTTGAAGTAGGCATTGAACAATTCTATGGAATTGCTCAAGTATTTTATTGCCGCGTCTCGCCAAAGCAATTTTTCTCGGAGAGAAAAATTGCTTATCTGGTTTTCATACCACTTCTTTGGCTAAAGTAACTATTTTTTCAAAACCTTTTTCTTTTAATTCTCTGCCAGGAATAGGTCCCAGTATTCTAGTTCCTTTGGGGCTAACTTTGTCATCAGCAAGAATGCAACAAGCATTTTCATCAAATCTAATATAAGAGCCATCTCTTCTGCGATAGGGCTGTCTTTGTCTGACAATTACCGCCTTAACAACATCGTGCTTTTTTACATTTTTTCTGGGTTGGCTTTCTTTTACAGCAACGACAATTACATCGCCAATTCTGCCAAAACGCTTTCTGGTCCCTCCGAGAATATTAAAACATTGAACCATTTTTGCTCCACTATTATCAGCTACTTTTAATTTTGTGTGTGATTGTATCATGATTTAGTTTGTAGCTTGTAGCTTCTTATCTTCTTAGCTTCTTAGAAAATTCCTAACAAACTAAAAAGCTACAAACTAAGAAGCTTTTCTTATTACTTTCCAATGTTTATCTTTTGACAATGGCCGACATTCTTCAATTAATACTTTGTCTCCAATTTCAACCCCGGCCCTTTCATTGTGGGCTTTGTATTTTTTATAAACCTTATATCTCCTCTTATATTTTGGATGCTCTTTTATCCGCTCTACCTTTACAACTATTGTCTTCTGCATTTTATTAGAGACAACCACTCCTTTTAATTGTTTTTTTGGCATAATGCTTTTGTTTCGCAAAAGAAACTCTAAATTCTAATTTCTAAATCCTAAAAAACTATGAAAAATTCTAAATCCTAATTTCTAAATCCTAAAAATTATTAAAATTTGTTTGGGGTTTAGATTTTAGAATTTAGGGTTTCCTTGCGAAGCAAGGTTAATACTCTTGCTATATCTTTTTTTGTTTCCTTAATTTCTTTTATGTTTTTGAGTTTGCCAGAAACCAAATCAAACCGGAATTTAAGTAATTTTTCTCGGTTTTTAACCAATACCTGCAAAAGTTCTTTTTTTTCCATTTTTTTAAAATCTTTGATTTTGTCTCCTCGTTTCATAATAATAAATATCTCAAAACTCAAAACTCAAATGTCAAAACCCTTATACTGCCAAGCCCTTTAATGCTGAGCCTTCGGCTTATGACCTGACGGCTCAGCCGAATAAGGGATTTAAGCCGTCAGGCCATAGGCAAAACGAAAAATGCAACCCGCCCGCAATGCTTCGCCCCGCCAGCAACGCTAATCAACTTCGGGCGGGCCTGCCCGCATTGCTACGCAAAGCGTTGCAGGCGGGCATAGCGTTGCAGGCGGGATCAACAGCGTAAAAATTAAAATTATATTTTGAGTTTTAAGTTGTTGTTTTGCGCTTTGCGCTTTGCGCTTTTCGCTTAATTATCAATGTTTAATAAATTTTGTCTTTACCGGCAGTTTATTGCCTGCCTTGCGAAAAGCTTCTTTTGCCACATCTTCTTTTATCCCGTCTATTTCAAAAATAATTCTACCCGGTTTTATTGGAAAAACATAATGACTTACATTGCCTTTGCCTCCGCCCATACCCACTTCAGCTGGCTTTGAAGTTACTGGCTTATCGGGAAAAATTCTAATCCAAAGCTGGCCTTTTCTTTTTAAAGTTCTGGTAATCGCCAATCTAGCCGCTTCAATCTGACAGGACTTGATCCAGTGATAACCCATTGATTTTAAACCAAAACTGCCAAAATCAAGATTGGTTCCCCTTGTTTCTATACCCTTGGAACGGCCCTTGCGCCATTTTTTATGTTTTACTTTTTTTGGCTCTAACATGATGAATTATAAATTTTGAGTTTTGAACTTTGAGATATTCTTATCCTTGGCCTTTATACATCCAAACCTTCACGCCTATTACTCCATAATTGCACATTGCCGTGCTGAAACCATAATCAATTATAGCCCTTATTGTTTGTCTTGGCAATTCTCCCTGTTGCAACCATTCGGTCCTAGAAATACTTACTCCATTTAATCGACCCGCAACCTGAACCTTGGCTCCTTTTACTTCTCTTGAAAACATAATCTTGCTTAAAGCCATTTTTAAAACTTGACGAAAACGAGCCCTTTTTTCAAGCTGAAGAGCAATCCATTGGCTCGCCAAACTGGCTGAATCCCAAGGATCTTTCACTGTGATAATCTCTATTTTAATCTCTTTTTTCTTGATTGATTCTTTGTCCCCTGTTAAAAGAACGATAATTTTTTCTATTTCTTTTTTTATTTTTTTCACCTCTTCTCCGCCCCTGCCAATAATCAAAGCAGGCCTCGCTGTTTTAATAAGAATTTTTAAAAAAGTAGAACCCCTTTCAATTTCAATACACTCAACAGTTCCCTTGGATAAACTTTTTGCCAAAAAATTCCGAATCTTAAAATCTTCTTCCAGATATTGAGGAAAATTTCTTTTATAAAAACCTCTAGACATCCAATCTTCAGTTTTTTTTATTTTTAAAATTTTTGGGTGGGTTATGTGTGACATATTCGCTTCATTTAAATTCAAAATGCCTTATACCACGAGCCCTAAAAGGCTGAGCCTTCGGCTTATAGCCTGTCGGCTCAGCCGAATAAGGGCTATAAGCCGTCAGACTATAGGCAAAAATCAAAGTGGACAAATCCCCATTAAATTTGAAGATTTGACATTTGCGTTTTGGTTTTGAGATTTGAGCTTTGAGATTTGAGATGTAGAAAATCAGAATGCTTTTCTTTTGTATTCTCTTTTTAATCCTATTTTTTTCTTTGGCTTTGCAAATTTTGCTTTTTCTTTTTTTGGAAATTTTAATTTATTTTTTACACTCTCTTTTGGCTTTAAAGGTTTGGCTTCTATTGGGGAAACATCTGCTTTGACCGCTTCCATTTTTTCGCCCTCTAAAATCAAAGTAATGTGGGATCTTTTTTTTTGAATCGGAGCAGCTCTTCCTTTGGCTCTCGCTCTCCATCTTTTAAGTTTCTGACCCTCGTCCACTTTAATTTCTGAAATATAAAGAGAGTCCTTGTCTAATTGAAAATTATTTTCAGCATTTGCCAATCCCTGGTCAAAAAGTTTTTTCATCGGCATTACAGCTTTTTTAAAACTAAAATTTAAAAGAGCTTGCGCCTCGTTTAATTTTTTACCGCGAACCAAATTAGCCACTAACCTTACTTTTCTTGGCGCTATTCTTAAATTTTTTAATTTAGCTATAACTTGCATAAGTTTAATTCAAAACGCAAAGCGCAAAACGACAACTTAAAACTCAAAACTTAATGAATTAGCTTGTAGTTTGTAGCTTGTAGCTTGTAGCTTGTAGCTTGTAGTTTGTAGCTTGTAGTTTGTAGTTTGTAGCTTGTAGCTTGTAGTTTGTAGCTTGTAGTTTGTAGTTTGTAGCTTGTAGCTTGTAGAGGATAATATAAAATATGAAATTTTGGATTACAAATTTGACATTTTCGTTTTGGTTTTGCGCTTTGCGTTTTGAGTTTTGAGTTTGTTTAGGTTTTCTTTGCTTTCTCTGTTTCTGTTTTTTTCTTTTTTGTTTCTAATTCTTTTTGTATTTTGCCTCCGTGCCGAATAAATTTAGTTGTAGGAGAAAATTCCCCCAACTTATGTCCTACCATTTCTTCAGAAGGGCAAACCAAAATATGCTCTTTTCCATTATAAACGCCAAACGAAAACCCGATCATTTCCGGAGTAATAGTTGCGCGCCTTTTCCATGTCTTAATAACAACCTTATCTTCTTTTTTCAGTTTAGCAACTTTCTTTAATAATTTTTCGTCCACAAAGGGACCCTTTTTTAAACTTCTTGACATAGATTTACTACAAACTCAAAACGCAAAGTGCAAAACGCAAAACCAAAACGCAAATGTCAAATCTGTAATCCAAAATTCCATATTATTCCCTACAAGCCACAAGCTAATTCATTAAGTTTTAATTTTTAAGTTTTAAGATGGGTTTTGAGTTTTGAAATTTGAGTTTTGAGATATTTATTCGCTTGCCGATTATTTCTTTTTCTTTTTCTTTTTTCTTCTTTGAATTATTAATCTATTTGTCCACTTCTTTTTATTTCTTGTTTTAACTCCTAATGCTGGTTTTCCCCACGGTGTTTTTGGATGTTTTAAACCAATAGGGCTTCTTCCTTCTCCACCCCCATGCGGATGAGCATACGGACTCATCGCGGACCCGCGGACTGTCGGCCTTATTCCTTTCAAGCGAGTTCTCCCCGCGTTAGTTGTTTTTTTGAATCTGTGTTGAGGATTAGAGGGCTCGCCAATAGAGGCAAAGCATTCGCTAAGAATTTTTCTTGTTTCCGTAGAAGGCATTTTCAAAAGCGTATATTTATTCTCCTGACCCAAAATCTGACAAGAATTACCCGCTGCTCTGGCAATTTTTCCCCCTTTGCCCGGTTCAAGCTCCACATTGTGAACAAAAGTTCCAATAGGAATATTTTTAAGCTTCATGCGATTGCCGATTGAAAGAGCTGTTTTTTCATTATAAACAATTTCGTCTCCAACTTTAATTTCATGTGGCGCTAAAATATAAGCGTGGGAGCCATCTTCGTATTTCAAAAGAGCAATATAGCAAGTTCTATTTGGATCATATTCTATGGATTCAACTTTTGCTGGAATTAATTTTTTTTGGGCAAAATCTATTAAACGATAACGACGTTTCACTCCCCCACCCTTATGACGTACAGTAATTCTACCAGACCTTCCACGGCCTCCGGTTTTTTTCAAGGATTTTAATAAGCCCTTTCTTGGTTTTTTTTTGGACAATATTTTTTTTATTTTCACGGACATATACATTTTTAATTTTCAATTTTCAAGCACCAATTTACAATCAAATCCCAATTTTCAATTTGAAATTTTAAATTTGAAATTTGAAATTTGAAATTTGAAATACCCTTTATCTTGGCAAAATTTCTATGCTTTGTCCTTTTTTCACTGAAACAATCGCTTTTTTATATCCTTTTCTCCAGCCAAATGTCTTTCCTATTCGCCTTCGTTTTTTGGGAATGGTAATCATTTTGATTTTTAAAACATCTACTCCATAAACCTCTTCAACAGCTTTTTTTACTTCTGTTTTATTGGTTTGAGGATAAACTTTAAAAACATACTGATTCATTTTAGCCAAATAGCTCGCCTTTTCGGCAATGTGAGGCGATTTCAATATCACGGGAGCGGTCCTTATTTCTTTTTTATCTTTTTTATCGTATATTGTTTCTCCAATCTTCTCTATTTTTTCTACTTTTTTTGCCTTTTCTGTTTTCTTTTTTTTCTCTTGTTTTATTATCTTTTTCTTTTTTCCCTCTATCTTGCTTTCTGTTTTCTTTTTTTTAAAAATATCAAGTAAAGACATAGTTTTAAAATTTCTAATTTCTAATTTCTAATTTCTAATTCATCTAAATAAACTCAAAACGCAAAACCTATAAATAAATTTTGAATGCTCTAATTTTAAAATTCATTCATTCGAATTCACCCGCCAAAATTTTTTTAGTCTCCGAAAGTTCTGAAAAAATTAACTGGGTAAAAAAATTTAGGCGGGTAAATTCGAAATCAACCCTACGGGGAGTCCGCTTGAGGGCGTCCAGCAAAATTCGAAATTCAAAATTTATTTCAAGAATGTTTCTTCAATCTTTTTTACTGCTTCTTTCGGCATTAATAAATATTTATAATTAAGCAAATCAAGAACATTCAAATTCCTTGCTTCAATAATGGCGACTTTGGAAATATTCCTTGCGGCTCTGAAAATATTTTCATCTTTTTCCGGAAGCGCGAGCAAAATTGTCTCCGGCTTTCTTGATTTTTTAATTTCTTGATTTTTTTCAAACAAATTATCCAACACCTGTTTCATCATTTTTGTTTTTGAAGGATTTTCCAATTCTAAACTATCTAAAATTAAAAGCAAATTGTTTTTGACTTTTTCTGACAAAATCATAAACAAAGCTTTTTTCCTCATTTTTTTAGGAATTATTTTTTTAAAATTTTTTTCATTTGTAGGACCAAAAGCCGCGCCGCCGCCGCGCCAAATCGGAGATCTTGTTGACCCATGCCGAGCCCTGCCAATTCCTTTTTGCCGCCAAGGTTTTTTTCCTCCTCCGCTTACTTCGCCCCTATCTTTTACATGAGCCGTGCCCTGCCTTTGATTTGCCATTTGCGAGACAGCAACCTGATGGACCAAATCCTGATTCAACTTAACTCCAAAAACCTCTGGACACAATTCAGTTTGTCCAGCTTTTTCTCCTTTTTGATTGTAAGTGTCAATTTTCATAAAATTAAAAAAGCTCTTTTAGAGCCTTAACAAATGTAATATATTCAGGCCTATTCTAAATTAGTTGCTATTTTTCTTTCGCTGTCCTTTTTGGTTCTTTCATTTTTTTAATTTATTATCATTCTATCTGCTTTTTAAAAAAAATCAACCGTAGCCACATTCAGTCGCAATCACATTAAGCTAAATTTCGTATCTCGCAAATTTTTCAATTTCTATTTTCTCGCCAAATTTTGCCCCATATTCATCAAGCAAATCCTTGATAATCCGAGTTTCATCTTTAACCCAATTTTGGTCTAAAAGCGAAACCTCTTTTTTATACTTTCCCAATCTTCCTTCAATAATTTGCTCCATTATTTTTTGCGGCTTTCCAGAGTCCTGAAATTGTTTTTGACAAATTTTTTTTTCGCTGTCTAAAAATTCTTCTGGGATATCTTCGGTTTTAATAAAAAAAGGCATTGTTGCGGCAATTTGCAAACAAATTTCATGAGCCAAATTTTTAAAATCTTCGCTTTTTGCCACAAAATCGGTCTCACAATTAAGCTGAACCAAGACCCCTATTTTTGAACCGGGGTGGACATAGCTGACAATCATACCTTTAGACGCTGTTCTCCCCTCTTTTCCTTTAATCATTTCCTTGCCTTTTTCTCTTAAAATTTCTTTCGCTTTTTTCAAATCACCTCCTGCTTCTTCCAGCGCCTTTTTACATTCCGCCATAGAAATTCCGGTTTCTTCCCTTAATTGTTTAAGTTGCTCTATATCAAACATAGTATTTTACCCACCAAAATTTTATTAAATTTTTAATTTTTATTTAATCTATTAAATTCTTCCGCGCTTGTTCCAGCTTGCCTGAGAATACTCTTTAAGGTTCCTTTTTTTAAATCTTTATTATGAAAAGGAATAGTTACTCGTCGATTATTTTTTTCATTTAACATAGTAATATGACTTCCTTTTTGATGATCAATAAAAAAATTAATTTTTTTTAATCTCCTAATTACTTCCATGGACTTTAAAATAGATAATTTCATATTTAGCAAATAGCTAATTTTAATTTTTCTTTTTTAAATGTTGGAGTGGTAAATATAGGCACCTCAATAGTTCCAATAAATTCCTTTTTTGATTCTTCTGGCACTGGCTCTTTGTGTTTTATTAAACTTTCTATATAACATTGAATGGCATCTTTAGTCATTTCTTGAGCTTCTTCAAAAGTATCCCCTTCTGTCACGCAACCAGGAAGCATTGGTACGGTAACAATATACCCGCCTTCTTCGGCTGGTTCAAAAATCGCAGTATATTTATAAATTTTTGTTGATTTTTTTTTCATAAAATTTTTTTAACTATATGAGATTTGACTTCAATATTACTTGGCGTTGAATGTCCTCCATTCATTTCAGTCATTCTAATAAATCGTATTCAATTTTCTATTTAATCTTTTTTAGGATATTTATCTAATAAATTTTTGACCTTTTTGCTATATTCCTCTAAAAAATTTTGCCAAGGTGAATTAACGGATAAATTAATTTTCAATTGCAACCCTACGGGGTGTCTCGCCCTCCAGACGATTCAGCAATTTTCAATCAATTTACAATTTTCAATTTTCAATTTTCAATTTTAATCGCTTCTTCAATTTTGTCTAAAATATATTTAACTGAAAGGATTGAATCATCGCTGGCTGGAATTGGAAAATCCACTAATGATGGATTTACATTTGTGTCCACAATAGCCACCACTTTCACTCCTTTCATTTTTGCCTCTTTTAAAGCCAATTTATCTTTGTTAATGTCGCAAATAAAAATGGCTTCTGGCATTTTTTCTAAATTTTTAATTCCTTCAAACTTTTTTCCCATTTTAACTAATTGTTTTTCTTTACGAATTTTTTCCTTTTTAATAAATTTTTCAAATTCTCCCTTTTGTTTTTGATCAACTAAATCCCCATAATATTTTGTCCTTTCGGAGACCACTTTAAAATTAGTAAAAATACCGCCCAGCCATCGCTCAACAATATAAGGTAAATTGCATCTTATAGCTGTTTCTTGAATTAATTTTTTCAAAGGAGCTTTGGTTCCCACCATCAGCATTGTCCCTTTTTCTTTGGTAAGTTCAGAAATAAATTTCAATGCTTTTTCCAAACAAACCGCTGTTTTCTCTAAATTAATTATGTGGATGGTATTTCTAATCCCTACAATATATACTGACATTTTAGGATTAAGCTTCGCGGTTTGATGACCCAAGTGAAGTCCTTTTTCTGTCATCTCGTCAATTCTTATGCCAAAATTCCCTTTTTTTATTTTTTCCTCATCTATTTTTTCTTCTTCCTTTTTTTCTTTTTCCACAGTTTTTTTTACCTTTTTAACCTTTGTTTCTATTTCTGTTTTTTCTTCTGTCTCTGTGTCTGTATTTATTTTTGTTTTTGTTTTTGTTTCTTCTACCATATTAGTTTGTAGCTTTTTAGCTTTTTAGCTTTTTAGGAAATTTTGAATTTTTGTCCCTTCGGGACATCTCCCGCAGGGAGACAACTTTAATCTTTAATCTTGCTTATACTACACCATGCCTCTTGATTTTTCAAGAGGGAGGAATATAATCAAGAGTAAACGCAAAGCGTAAAGTGCAAAGCGTAAAGCAACAATTTAAAACTCAAAATTTTAATCTTTTCAAAAAACTAATGAGATAGATTAGTTTTGCGCTTTGCGCTCCCGCCTGCAACGCTACGCCAGCCCGCAGAAGCTACGCTTTCAGCGTTGCTGGCGGGGCGAAGCATTGCGGGCAGGTTGCGTTTTGAATTTATTTAATTTATGCAAAAAAAAATCCATCCTAAATATTTTCCCAAAACAAAAGTTGTTTGCGCTTGCGGAGCTGTTTTTGAAGTTGGATCTACACTGGAACACATTGAAACAGAAATCTGTTTTAATTGTCATCCTTTTTATACTGGCAA
>JAHJSK010000012.1 GCA_018830365.1 Patescibacteria group bacterium
AGGGTCTACAAATTCAGATTTAAAATTGAGTTCGTAGGAGGTTATGAATTTTTACTTCACAATCCCCTACGAACCTTATGGCTAATCCCCCGGCATCAATATACGACGCGAACGGGAAGTCTTCCCACATTCGTCGCGGAACTCTCCTCTCCTTGCCCAAAGCATCCAATCGGAAAACAATCTCGTGCCTCGTAAAGGACATCGCTTGATATTTTACGATTGAAAAAATCAACGCAATCCTCTACTTCTCCGTGCTCGTACCTTATCTGATGTTCTATCCTACCTTCCATTTTTTCACCTCCTTGCAACATTCTACATTATTGTTTTAATTTTGTCAATACCCCTAATCGTTGATGATCTTTTCCCGGGGGCCAACAAGTCAAAAGAATTAAAATAAATTGATTTTTATCCTGCGTTACTAATGCTTGTTCTTCGTCTTGCGGTAAAAATATTTTTTTGTTAAAGACCTCATAAATGTATTTTTTTTGTTCAAAATATACAATAACTTCATCTTTGTTTTCTAATTGATTCAAGTTGCTAAACACATTGTCGTAATCTATATCTGGCCAGCCAACAGGAGCGGAGTGCCCCAGAATAATTGCTTTTCCTTTTTGTCCGGGCAAAGATTCGGGATAAAGCAAGACCCCTTTTTTTAATTGTTGTTTCGTTTCTTTTTTTTCGGAATTTTTTTCGCCAAAAACAATCGGAGCCACTATTTTTATTTTTGGAATTTCAATTTTGTTTTCCACAAAAGTAATCGCAGTAGAAGTGGGAAATGGCATTGCGGGCTGTTTAAATAATCCGTCAAATCTGTGCTCAATAACTTTATAATTGGAAAATATTAAAATTTTGTTTAATTTATTCCAATTGAAAATTAAAAGACAAATTAAAAAGAGCAGCGCAAAAAATTTCCAAAGATGTTTAAATTTTTTAATATCTACCATAATGTGAATATGTGAATTTAAAATTCAAAATTTATAATTCGTAAATTGCTACAAGCTACAAGCTAATTCATTAAGTTTTGAATTTTAAGATGGGTTTTGCGCTTTGCGTTTTGAGTTTTGAGATTATTTTTAATAGATATTAAAACTATGAGGAATAATTTGAATAATGACATTTTTGTCAACTAAAACATATAAAATTAATAAAAACACGCAAAAAACGGTTTTGTAAATTAAATCAGGGTGTTGGATTTTTATATGAATTAAAATGTTAAGTAATAAAGCGAGGAAAGCAAAAGCCAGCGCGTAAAACGCAATTTTTTGGGTTAAATTGGAATAATCAGTACTCATAAATTTGAGCAAACCAAAAAACGCGCTTGTTTTTTCTTTTTGCTCTTCTGCGCCAGCAACTTTTTGCTCCGTAGTTTCAACAATTTTCTGCGCCGCGGTTGTCGCGGTTGTTGTTTGGGTTTGAGAAATTTCTTCTTCCTGCGTTTTTATTTCTTGGATGGACGCGATTGATGTGGTGGTCTCTTTTTTCGCGACAGCTAAACTTTCAACAGGAGTAATTTCTTTTTTCGTTTCCGTTTCTTTTTTAATTGTCGGACTGCCAAACAATTGAACCACGATTGTGGTTTCATTTCCTTCAAAATTTCCCTGCAAAACCGCAATTCCAATTTCCTGATAATTCGGGCTTAAAAGATTTGCTTTATGAGTAGGAGAATTGTTCCATGCTTGATGAACTTCACTGGAATCCAAAAACCCGATTCCTAAATTTTCCCCTGCTACTTTGTATTTATAATTTGCTTTTCCAAACCAATACCACGGACTTTTCCCTTGAGGGCTGTAATGACTGAAATAGTTATTGTTTAAAATGTCCTGGGCTTTTAAAAGAGCGGCTTGGTTTAATTGCGGATTTTCTTTTAGCGCAATAAGACCTGATTGTTTTCTTTCATTATTGGTTAATTCAACTAAAATGGTTTTGGAAATGTCCGCAAAAAGATTGGTCCCGGGAAAATAAATAAGAAAAGGCACAATAATAAATTTTAAAAGAAACAAAAAAACAAGACAATAAGGCAAAAAATTGCTTTGCAAAAAATCAGGCCGATAATTATTTTTTGCGCAAGGAATAAACAGTATTTGCAATTTTGAAATAAATTTTTTAAACATCAAAGTAAACTCAAAACTTAAAGTGCAAAACTCAAAACTTATCTTAAAGCTCAAAACTTTTAAATTTTGTTTTTAAAATTAATGCGTTGGATTAGTTTTGACTTTTGCGCTTTTGCTTTGCGTTTTTCGCTTTACGCTTTGAGTTTTGATGTCTTCTATTATACCTTATTTTTTTGAAAAGTCAAAAAAATAAGGGGTGCTATCACAGATGATAGTACCCCCTTTGGTCTCGTTCCCTGTTCTGAGATTACTGCTGAATTGCCAGTGTGGTCGTGATAGAAGCGGTTCCACCGCGACTATCTATTGCATAGATATTAACGCTGTAGTTGCCAACTGTTGTTGGCGTCCAGTTCCATTTTGTGCCTATTGAAGTGGGTGTTAATGTTCCTCCGGTTGGACCCGTGTGACCATAAGTTAATGTGTCTCCATCCGGATCGCTGCCAGCAACCTCCACAACAACCGGCTGATTAACCTTTGTGCCAGTTACGGACAGCAAGGTTAACGCCGGCGCCCGATTAACATCAACGACTACCACTATCCACCGCAAGGAAGCAGTGGACGAACCGTCAGTGATGTTGGCCATGAGGGTGTATGTTCCCGCGTCATTGTAATTAAACGCGAGGAATATAGTACTGGTACTTACTCCTGTGTTGCTCCCATTGAGCGTCCAGGAATAAGCCAAAGTTTTTCCATCTAAGCTTATGGCTTCAATGGAAAAGGTTGTCCAGCTTCTCTCATGCATGGTTACGGTGCCTGTACCCGGACTGCAACTCACTATTTGTATTCCCTGATATTGAGGAACATCCAGAATTGTTATCGTTACCGAGAGACTCTCGCTTGCCCCGCCCGCATCCGTGGCAACAATACTGAAGTTATACACCCCAGCATCGTTGAAACCGGTTTGCCACTTAAATTCGTAAGTGTCCCCAACTTTAGTCAGGGTGCTCGTTGCTGGCGCTCCGACCATAACCACGGTCAATACCTGTCTCTCCGGATCCGTGGCAGAGAAGGAAAGCGAAACCAGTGTCCCTTCTGTCCATGTTCCGGACAGAAAATTATTTGACAGCTCTGGCGCGTAATTAATTTGCGCCATGAATTGTTGCGCGGTTTCCTGATCCAGCCCTCTAACATACAGGGCTTGAGTTTGTTGCGGCCGCAAAACCACAAAAACCCCAACAATAAAAACCAATTTTATAATGGTCTTCATCTTAAATACACCTCCTTTTTAAAAGCAATAGGAAATTCCTATCGCAATGTCTGCATCCTGCCCCTGTGCTGAAAACTCTCCTGATTTTAAACCAGTGTACTCAGGCGAGTAGACAGCGGAAACCCTCCATTCTCCTCCTGGTGTGAAACCCGGCTTTTTGAAAAGAAATGTTAATATCGGGAACACCCTTGTTCCCTCTATCTCTATTTCCTTTCCGGATTGATTCAGGGCCTTAAATGGGAATATCTTCCCGTAATCAATCCCAGCCGAAATCGCAAATTGGGAGGATAGAGGATAAGTGTAATTCGCCTGAATGTCCGCGATTACCACTTTTTCTCCTCGGAATTCGTCCAAAACTCCGATCAAAGAAACTTCCCAGTTTCTTGTCGGAAGATAGGATGTTCCAAAAGCCCACCACTTTTTGGACTCGTCAAATCCCTTGACGATATCCAGTCGGAAAGGAGCGTTTTGAAACTCTTTCCCAAGCCGCAAATAATGCGGCAAGTTAGCTTCAACCTCAACTCCTCTCAGCCAGCCCGGAATTTTTGCTGACGGCGGCTGCCATAAAATCGTGATCGTGCCTGTTGCCCCCGGAGCTCCGGGCAAACCATCTTTGCCATCTTTACCCGGTGGTCCTGGTGGACCATCTTTGCCAGTTGGGCCAATTGTCCCCTGCGGACATGGTGAACCCTGCAGACATGGTTTAGCTGCGATTATTCGTATTTCTACTCTTCGCTGGTATTCGTACGAAAAAGTGCCTCCGTACACACCGCGACCAACAGATGTCGCCGCATTAATTACCCCGCAATTATCTCGGAGATAATCTGCTACTCCATCAGCCCGCGCTTGGGACAAAACTAAATTGCTTTTGCCCCACTTTTCACTCGCCTCACGAGGGTCGGCGTAGCCATCAACCCGCACTTTTGCGCTTGTTCCCATTTCAGGAATGACCGTTCCCTTTAAGAAATTTTCATTCCTTGTTCCCAATCCCGCGCTGTCATCCCTAAAATAAAGGACATACCAATCTCCCCACACCCTACCGGCTCCTGCTCCCAATAACACCCCCACCAATACCAAGATCATTTTTTCTTGGTTTTTCATTTTTTCCTCACCTCCTTAATTATTATTTGTCTTTTTATAATTTTTTAAACAGCAAACTGGAAATTATTTAATCCCGCAAAATTTTGAATGCGCGAAGCACCACGCCCGCAAGGGCGCGGGTCTCTATTTTTTAATGTCCAATTTGCTGTTTAAGAAATTTTTTTAAAAGAACTTTTTACATTTTTATCTTACACCTCTTTTTAAAAATGTCAATGGGTCGTATTAAATCATCTAAAATGTAAGTGAAAAGGTATTGGTTAAATCATATAAAAAGTAAGTGAAATTTTCAAGAATAAACAGGAGTAAAATAGAAGAAAGGTCGAAAATGTCATCACCTAATTAATTCTATTTACTCCTAT
>JAHJSK010000073.1 GCA_018830365.1 Patescibacteria group bacterium
ACCCTGTTAAATTTCCTTTCAGAAATTTTACTTTCAGTAAAATTATTTAACAGGGTAAAGGTCGAAATTTAACAAAAAAATTAACAGGTAGGACATTTCTAAATTGCTGGGGGTAGGACATTTCTAAATTGCTTTGACACGGATTACTAAAACATTGACATTGTTGCAGATAATTTGTTAAAATAATAAAAGAAATCGAAATTTTAACCAATCCGGCTATTTACCGGTCAGAGGAAAAATAAAGGTCGATTCCCCTAAAGATGAAATTACGAAATTAAAAAAATTATGATGAAAGAAAAAATTAAATGGATAAAGATTGCCGAAAAAAAGATTTCCATTATTACTATCGGTATTGTTTTACTGATCGGAAGCTATTTATTAGTATTGTCTGACGGTGCTTTTGCTAAAAAAGGAACAATTGTTAATCCCGAAGATCGAATAGAAATTCAATCTGTGGTTCAAGAAGTACTCCAGGGAGAAGTTCAAAAGAAGATAAAAACTAAAGAGGAAAGTGTAAAAGAAGCAAAAGAATTGTTAAAGAGATATCCCAACCTTGATTCAATGATTAAAGGAATTCTTGAGAAGGGTATTGAAACTGGAAATATACCGGTTATTGTAAGTTGTGATTCTAATTTAACTTTCGGGGAAATAGAAATTCTTCAGAAAAATAAAGCAAAAATAGAGGTGACAGAAAGCAGGGTTTGTAAATATGAAACAGGTCCCTCGGAGGAAGGAATCTATACACATCTTTTCACCTTGATTAAAAAAGGAAAGGAGTGGGAAGCCGAGAAATTTGAAGATGGTACCGAGGTTAAGGGTGAGCTTTTAACAAAGGATGTTAAAAAATTATTACCAGTTCTATCTCCGGAGGAAGCGGTAAAAAATCAGAAAATCGAAGAACAAAGAATTAAGAAAGAGAGTATCTCAACAATGAGTAGTTCCTATACTTATAATCGAAACAATGCTGCTTGGTATGGTAGTTATTACGCAATAAATCCTAATTCTTCTTTTCGATATTGGCCTGATGCTGACTGCACTAATTTTATTTCTCAAGCTGTCTGGTATGGAAATTGGCCGATGGTGGGTTGGTGGCCAGATAAATATTCTACTGCTGTTTGGTGGTATGCCTTTGGTTGGCCAAATACTCAAAGTTATACTTGGACAAGTGCACACTATTGGTGGTGGTTTACTTATAATCGTCCTCGTGGATATTTGACTTCCGATGGTTGTAGCCTCCAAAATGGAGATATAGTTCAAAGAGATAGGGAGCCAAATGGATATATTGATCACTCCACGATCGTAACTTATAAAAATGGGTGTGATATTCGAATTTCTTATCATACGCCAAATACTCGAAATAGATCGCTTTGGGATTTTATGAGTCAATATCCAAGTGCAAATTTTTATGGTTGGCGATTATATGATTCTGGAAATTAAATTAAAATAGAGAGTGATGAGCAAGATAGTAATTATTACATTGATTCTGGCGATACTTGTAATTTGTTCTCCGTTTATTCTTAATTTTTTTGAGAGGATACATATTTACACTTTTAGACTGGGATGGTTAAGAGGAGAAGAGACAAAAGAAAAATTGATTGAAAAGTATATAGAAGGACTAAAAACAGGAAATAACCAAATAATTGAAAAATTGGTTCCAAAAAGCCATGAAACAACAAAAGCAATTCAGGAGAAGATAGAGAAATTTAGTAAAGCCAATTTTGATAATATAGAAATTTACTATGGAGGAAAGCCTCAACCACTAGAGATTGACATTAAAAATATCAGATTAAAAAATGAAGAAGTAGTTTCCGATGAGATTTGGATAGAAAAAGATTGTCATCAATATCCAGGAATATTAGAATGCAAAAAATGGTATCTTATAACGGGGACCATAAAGGAAAAGTATCAACCAATTCCTCCGGTTATTAAATTAGAAAGGGATTAGAGAAAGAATAATTAACTAGCAATAACAGATACTATCAGTATCTGTTATTGCTTTTGTGGATTTTACCCTTAAAAGTGAAAGAAAATCAGAATTTTTGATTTTTCCGCCGAAGGTAGGCTTTTCGGTAGGCGGGTAAAGAAGAGGTGGAAGGTCCGATTCCTTCCGCGCCCACACTTTATGCTCTTTTAGAAACAACAAAGATATTCAAAAAATCCACGCGGTTTTAATTAAAAATTTTTAATGACAATTACTAAAATTTTAAACTCTCAAACAAAAACAATTACTTTCGCGGCTTTTTTGCTTTTTCTTTCAGGTCTTTTTAGTCGGTTTTTGGGCTTGCTTCGGGACAATCTTTTGGCAAATCTTTTTATTAAGCAAGAGACCGATATTTATTTCGCGGCTTTTTTGCTCCCTGATTTTCTTTATGGAATTTTAATCACAGGAGGCATTGTCGCCGCTTTTTTACCAGTTTTTGCGGAAAATTTTAAAAGCGGTTATTCTCAAGCTCGAGCTTTAACAAATAATATTTTTACAATTTTTTTTATTGCTTTAATTTTAATTTCTCTGATTTTAGTCATTTTTGCTCCTGTTTTTGTCAGCATTATTACTCCCGGTTTTTCTGAAAGCCAGCAAGCAATGATGATTATTTTGACAAGGATAATGTGCTTGAGTCCGGTTCTTTTGGGAATTTCTTCAATTTTTTCCAGCATTCTTCAGTATTTTAATTTATTTTGGGCAGTGGCTCTGGCTCCGATTTTTTACAATTTTGGCATTATTTTCGGTATTTTATTTTTTGCTCCAATTTTTGGTTTAAAAGGATTGGCATTAGGAATTATTCTGGGAGCTTTTCTGCATCTTTTAATTCAAATTTTTCCTCTTTCTAAAAAAGGTTTTTTGCCTTGTTTTTCTTTTGATTTTAAATCCTCTTTTTCTTCTTTGAAAAAAATCTTAAAATTGATGATTCCCAGAACCATTGGGGCGGCGGCTTATAATTTAAATTTGATTATTATTACCGCTATTGCCTCCACTCTTTCTGCTGGCGCAATCAGTGTTTTTAATTTTTCCAATAATTTGCAATATCTGCCAATAGGATTGATTGGCGTTTCCTTTGCAATGGCAAGTTTTCCTTTATTTTCCCAAATTTTTGTGGAAAAAAATAAAGAAAAATTCTCCCAGACATTTTCCGCGACTTTCTCGCGAATTCTTTTTTTAATTATTCCTTTGAGCATTTTAATTTTTCTTTTTCGCTTTCAATTAGTTAAATTAATTTTTGGTTTTTCTTTCTTGGGAAATGGTCATTTTGGCTTGGAGCAAATAAAATTAACCGCGGCTTCACTCGGAATTTTTTCTTTTTCTTTGTTTGCCGCTTGCTTAATACCTTTTTTGGCACGGGTTTTTTATTCTATTCAAAACACAAAAACCCCTGTTAAGATTGCGATTTTGTCTGTGTTTTTAAATATAATTTTTTGTTATTTTTTTATTTGGCTTTTAAATTTTCCTAATTTTTTTCAAGAGACAATAGTTTCTTTTTTAAATCTTAAAAACATTAAAGATATTTCTGTTATTGCTTTGCCTTTGGCTCTTTCTATTTCAACAATCTTTCAATTTTTCCTGCTTATTTTAACGCTAAAAAAGAAACTGAAATTTTTAGAGTTCTCTGAAATTTATTCTTCTACAAAAAAAATTTTAGTAGCAAGTTTGCTAATGGCTGTCTTAATTTATTTTGTTTTAAATGTTTTTGCTTTGTTCGCAAACGCAAACACCGCAATGGGGCTTTTTCTGCAATTATTATTAGCTTCAATATCAGCTCTTTTTTCTTATTTTATTTTTTCTTATTTACTAAAATTAAAAGAACAGAAAATAATTTGCGCCTTTTTAAAAACACAATTTAAAAAAAGCGAAAATACAGTTCGCGACTCAAGCTAAAAATTAAACTAAAACTAAAACTAAAAATCAAACTAAAAATCCTGTCGGTTATTCAGGCGATCGTGGTTTTAACCGACAGGATTTTTAGTTTCCCTCGCTTACTCCACCAAACGAGGCTTCGCTTGAAAATAAACCCCAGACATTTAACAGGGTGAATTTTTGTTTTTACTCGCTCCGTTTGAAAATCAAGTTTGCTTTGAAATGTTAAACAATATCCCCACACCAATCATTTCTACTATTAAGTGCGAAGCGCCATAACTAAAAAACGGCAAAGGTATGCCAGCCAAAGGAAGAATTCCAATAATTCCGCTGATATTTGCGAATGCCTGAAAGCACAGCCAAAAAGTTATTCCTATTCCTAAAAGTTTCGCGAATTCAGTTTTGGAATTCAATGCTATTTTCATTCCCTTCCAAGCAAAAAAAACAAAAAGTAAAATTAAAAATGCGCAACCCAAAAATCCGGTTTCTTCGCCAATAATAGCAAAAATTGAGTCAGTCATTGAGTGCGGCAAAAAACCAAACTTTTGCCTGCTCAAACTTAATCCAAACATTTCCCCTATTCCCCATAATTTGCCAGAACCAATAGCGATAAATGATTGCTTTAATTGATAGCCAATTCCCAATGGATCTATTTGAGAATCAAAAAGAGGCAAGACCCGATTCAATCTATAAGGCGAGATTTTTATTAAAACAACAGCCAAAGCGCTGCTGGTTAAAATCAAAAAAAAAGAGTGCCACCAAGGAGTGCGGCTTGCAAAATAAACCACAAAAGAAGTTAAAAAAATTATGACGAAAGTGCTAAAATCAGGCTGGCTAATCAAAATAACAGCCAAAGTTCCTGTCATAATTATAAAAGCCGCGAAAACTTGCCAATTATTTTTTTTAGATTTTTTTTTGTCTTCCAATTTGCCAGAAAGCCAAGAACAAACATAAAGCAAAAAAGTAATTTTTAAAAACTCTGACGGCTGAAAGGAAATCGGACCTAAATACAGCCACCGTTTCGCTCCTTGAATTTCAGGACTAAGCGCTGAAAAGCCCACTAAAATCAAAAAAAATAAATTTAGAACGAGCAAAAAAAAACTGGCTTTTTTTAAAAAATTTAAATTTAATTTATAAAAAATAAAAGCCGCAAGAATGCCGGGAATAAAACCAAACAATAATTGATGCAAACCATAATGCCAGCCATTTCCATGCCTTTCCAAAGAATAAGGAAAAGAAACTGAAAAAACCATAAAAAGACCCCAACCAGCCAAAAAAATTATAATGCCTAGCAGAAAATAATCAATTTGTTTATTTTTATAATTTTGGAATTCCATAAAATTTAAAATTTAAAATTATTTCCAAAATTACACAACAATTTACATTGAAAAATATAATGAAAAATTGTTTTATAATTTTGGAATTCCATAAAATTTAAAATTTAAAATTATTTCCAAAATTACACAACAATTTACATTGAAAAATATAATGAAAAATTGTTTTATAATTATTATTGCTTGGAGCCATAGTATTTCACATACTTTTTAAATAAATTGCCTCTTTCTTTATAATCGCGAAAAAGATTAAAACTCGGAGTCCCCGGGGCAAGCAAACAAATTTTTCCCTTTTTAGTATTTTTGTAAGCTATTTTCACCGCCTTATCCATTGAAGAAACAAAAAAAATCTTAGGTAATACTTGCGCCTGCGTTTTTTTAATTTCTTGCATAATTTTTTTATCTGTTTCCGGAAAAAGAATTAATGTTTTTATTTTGCTTTTTAATATCTTTTGCGCCACAAGAGAAAAATCAAGTCCTTTAATGTCTTGACCGCCAAAAATCAAGGTCTCAATTTTGTCCTTCAACGCCTCAATGGCTTCAATGGTTGCCTGCAAAACAGTGGCTAAAGAAGCATTATAAAATTCTATTCCCTTATATTTGCCAACAAATTCCAAACGATGAGGCAATGGCTTAAAGGATTTTATGGCTTGCTTTATTGTTTTTTCAGAGATATTAAAAATTTTCGCAACCAACACTGCGGCCAATATATTTAAAAAATTAAATTCTCCTTTTAAAGGAATTTCATTTTTTGAAATAATTTTTTCTAATTCTTTTAGGTTTTTAATTCCAAAAGAAATTTTCTTGGCTGGAGAAATTTTAGCAATTTCTTTTACTTCTTTTTGATCGCCGTTATAAATTAAAAAATCATCTTTGGTTTGCCATTTTACAATATTCTCTTTCGCTTTTTGATAAAATTTAAAATTTTTATAATAGTCCAAATGAGCGGGATAAAGATTCAAAAAAACAGCGATGCGAGGAGATTGTTTAAGATTTTCTAATTGATGAGAAGAAAGCTCATAAACAAAAATATCTTGATTACTGCTTTTTAATAAAACCTGAAAAACTGGCTTTCCGATATTGCCGACTAATTTTACTTTCAAGCCAGCTCTTTTTAATATCTGAAAAATTAAAGAACTAGTTGTCCCCTTTCCCTTTGTTCCGGTTATGCCGATAATTTTTCCAGGACAATTTTCCAGAAAAATTTCGGTTTGGGAAGTAATTTTTTGTTTTTTAGATAAACCCCGCACCCCGTGTTGAAACACAAAGTTTTCTTGAAGAGGAATAATTGTTTGTGCTTCTTTGTTCCCGCTATGAATGGCAAGACTTTCTGGGGTGCGGGGTAAATAAGGTTTAATTATTTTCAAAGGGATTCCCGGCGTTTTAATTATAATATCGTAGCCCTTTAATGATTTAAGATAATTTTTACCAAAAAAACATTTGACATTTGACATTTGACATTTGACATTTTGATCCGCTATTCCCAATATCTTCTTGGGAAACAACTTTCTCAAAGCTAAATAACTATCCTTTCCCTCTTTTCCAAATCCCAAAATTAATATTTTCTTGTCTTTTAATTTATTTTTTAAATTATTTAAAACCATGTTTTCTAAACTCAAAACTCATAAAAGTTATATTTACAAATCAAAAAAGTTGAATGAAAAATTAAAATTGTAAATCGTAAATCATTCCATATTCCATAATATTCCATATTCCATATTCAACGTTTAATTAAAAACACCTTGATCAACATAATCCTGAAATATTGACGCTTGTTTCATTATTTTGTATGTATAATTCGCGCCTCCCGCAATGCGGCAAGTCCATGTTAGTTTAGTTGTGCCGCATAAATAAGCTCTCGTGCTGCGGATTTCATTTATTTCATTTTGAGAGTCAGCCCCAAAGTCAGACAAATACAAAGCAGCTGCCAAAAAAGCGTCTTTTACTCGCCAAGGATTAGCGG
>JAHJSK010000074.1 GCA_018830365.1 Patescibacteria group bacterium
ATTTCGACCTTTTGCTCTAAGAAAATTATGACACAAAATTGTTAAGGTAGGACATTTCTAAATTGCTCAACTAGGACATTATCATATTGCCGCGACAATCTCCGCGTCTCTCTTTCGCGCAAAGCGTTTTTTTGATATTATATTCTAATGACTTTAGATTTATTAATGCTTCGTTTCGCTTAAAAGGAAATTTTTAAAACACAATGAAAAATCAGGAATTAGCAAATATATTTTACGAGATTGCCGACTATCTTACTATGGAAGATGAGGTCTTCAGGCCTTTGGCTTTTAAAAAAGCGGCCGTCAGTTTGGAAACAATGAAAGAAAACATAGAAGAAATTTATAAAAAAGGCGGGATTCCCGCGTTAAAAGAAATTTCAGGTGTGGGAAAAAATATTGCTGAAAAAATTGAGGAGTATTTAAAAACCGGGAGAATTAAATGTTGCGAAGATTTAAAAAAGAAAACCCCGATTGATATTCAGGAATTAATCGCTGTTGAAGGGTTGGGACCTAAAAAAATTAAATTTCTTTATCAAAAATTGAAAATTAAAAATTTAAAAGATTTAGAAAAAGCAAGTAAGAAACACGAAATCGCTCCCTTGTTTGGTTTTGGAGAAAAAACAGAAAAAAATATCTTGCAAGGAATTGAATTTTTAAAAACAAGCAAAGGAAGGTTTTTACTGGGAGAGATATTGCCACTGGTTAAAGAAATTGCAGAAAAATTAAAAAATCTAAAACAAGTTAAAAAAATATCAATTGCCGGCTCCGTAAGAAGAATGAAAGAAACAATTGGCGATGTTGATTTTTTAGTTGCTTCCAATAAGCCAGCGCAAATAATGGATTTTTTTGTTTCTTTGCCCGAGGTTATTAAAATTTGGAGCAAGGGTAAAACAAAATCATCAATCCGACTAAAAAATGGGACGGATATGGATTTAAGAATTGTGCCGGAAAAAAGTTATGGCGCGGCATTGCAGTATTTCACTGGGTCAAAAGAACATAACATCGCTTTGAGAAAAATTGCGATGACTAAAGGATTGAAACTTAATGAATACGGGCTTTTTCGCGGCTCCGTAAAAATCGCAGGTGAAAATGAAAAAGAAATTTATAAAAAATTAGGCCTGCAATGGATTCCAGCCGAGATTCGGGAAAATCAAGGCGAAATTGAAATGGCGCAAAAAAATAATTTACCAAAACTTATTGAACAAAACGACATTAAAGGAGATTTGCATTGCCATTCAAATTGGAGCGATGGAGAAAATACTATTGAGGAAATTGCCAAACAAGCTGTGAGTCAAGGATATGAATATATTGGAATTTCTGACCATACAAAATTTTTAAAAATTGCTAACGGATTAGATGAAAAAAAATTGGCTCAACAAAAAAAAGAAATTGACAAAATCAATGTCAAATGTTTTACCCCGTTAGATGCGAAGTTATCTAATGGGGCAAGAATGTCAAATGTCAAATGTCGCATATTGCAGGGTTGCGAGGCGAACATTTTAAAAGATGGCTCTATTGATATAAAAAATGAAACGCTTAAAAAATTGGACTTTGTTATTGCCGGCGTTCATTCGTCTTTTAAAATGCCAAAAGAACAAATGACTGAAAGAATTATCAAAGCAATGCAAAATCCTTTTGTGGACATTATTTCTCACCTTACGGGTCGGCTTTTAAAACATCGCGAGGAATATGAAATTGATTTTGACAAAATTTTAGCTTGCGCCAAAGAAACTGGTACGATTTTAGAAATTAATGCTAATCCATACAGGCTTGATTTAAATGCTCAAAATATCCGCAAAACAAAAGAAATGGGAATAAAAATGATTATAAGCTCTGACTCTCATCATAAAGAGCAATTGAATTTTATAGAATTCGGGGTTAGCCAAGCCCGACGCGGCTGGGCAGAAAAAAAAGACATTGTAAATACTTTTTCATTAAAGAAATTGTTGGATTTTTTAAAATAAACCCTAGACATTTAGTTGAAATTTAATACCCCACCCAAATGTCTGGAGTTTATTTCGCCCCGCCAAAACCCCATTCAACGGAGAGACAAGCAAAACTTCACTTAATAATAGATTTGTGTTAAAATCAGAACGGCTAAATGCGTAGAACGGTTAAATTAAAAAAATATGATCAGTTATTTGAATGGAGAAATAATTTTAAAAGGGAAAATTTTTATTGTCCTAAAAGTTAACGATGTAGGGTACAAGGTTTTTTTGCAGGGAAAAGATTTAGAGAAAATAAAAGAAAAAGACAAAACGGAATTTTTTACCTTTTTTTCTTTGGGCAGAGAAAAAATAGAGCTTTTTGGATTTTTGAGCAGAGAAGGATTGGAATTTTTTGAAATTTTAAACAGCATTTCTGGTGTAGGACCAAAAACCGCTTTAATTTTATCTTCTTTTGGCTCTTTGGAAAATTTAAAACAAGCGATTGAAAAAGAAGATGAAGATTTTCATCAACAAATTAAAGGCATTGGACAAAAAAAAATGCAAAAAATAATTTTAGAGATAACCGGCAAGATTAAAGAAATGGGAAAAACAACAGGAGCAGACAAAGAACCGGCATTGGCGGCATTAATTTCTTTGGGCTTTCCTGCTCAAAAAGCCAGTTTTGCTTTGTCACAAATTCCTCAAGAAATTCAAGAAACTGAAAAAAGAATCAAGCAAGCTCTAAAAATTTTAAAAAATGTTTCCTGAAATAAACAGATGTTAGCATTTTTCCAAAATATCATGCTTTCCTATTCTTAAGAGAATATACTCATCTTTGATAATTTGAAATATAAAGCGGTAGTTCTTGGTAATGCTTCCCTCAAAAACTCTTTCTTTTTCGTATTTGCGAACTATTTTAATTCTTAAAGAAGGATAAGAAATATCTTTTATTAAAAACCCTAATTGTTTCTCTGTTTGTTTTTGAATGAGTTGGGGCAGATTTTTGAAATCTTTTTTAAAACTCTTGGCTCTAATTATTTTTTTCATAAAGATCTTCGGCTAAATCCCTTAGGTTATTAAATGTTTTTGCTCTTCCTTTTTTAACGTCTTCCAATGCTTGCTTTAACATTTCTTCTCCTTGTTTTGACAGCTCTACCATGGGAATGGTTTTGACAGGAGTTAATACAACCCTACCTTTTTTAACTTCAGTTTCCAATAAATCCCCTGTATTTAAATCTAAAATCTCCCTTAACATGGTAGGCAAGGTAATTTGACCGCTTCTTAAAAGTTGAATAGTCGGCATTTTAATTCCTTTTTCTTTTATTTTTTCTAATATTTTCATCATGTATCGGAAAGTGTTTATCCCTCACCTTTTTTCCTTCGGGAAAAAAGGTGAGGGATTTATTTCGAAGTAGGCATTGAACAATTCTATGGAATTGTTCAATCGTCCTATTGTCGCGTCTCGTCCCGCTAATCGGGATCTCGCCAGTGCAATTTTTCTCGAAGAGAAAAATTGCATATCTGGTAAATACAAATTTACATCTTTACAAAAAGATTAGCAAAACCAAAATTATTTGTCAATTGCAATTGCTATTTTATAATTAGTGATTTTTTAACTGCAAAATTTTTAGCGCTTTTATAAAAAGCCCCTTACGCAAATTTTGTAAAAGGCATCAAAAATTAATTCAATAGAAGATATAATACATTTTGTGATTTTTCACAAATAAATAATTAAATAGTTTTTGAGATATTGTAGATACCCCCGCCCTTACGGGTGGGGCTCTTTTATATTTCAATCTCCGATTGTCCCGCTTCTTCCAATCCTTTTATATCAAATGATGCAAAATTTGAAAGAAGCGGAAACCGCTCTCATCCCCGCCCTTACGGGCGGGGACTTCTCGCCAAATTAAAACTAATCAGAGACCCGATCCCTGACATTTCCTTACTTCGTTTAAAAATAGAAATCATCGGCAAAAAAAAGCGTCTCCGTCTTTTGTGACAAAGCCGTTTGAACTCTTTATTGCGCTACATCCTCCTTAATGTCGGTAAAAGCCCTTTAGTGATATTCCAAATTCTTTGCTCAATATTCTTAACTTTTCTTCAATCTTATCCCAATATTTTTTATCAAATCCTGATTGATAGAGTGACAAATATTGAGGGTATTTTTTCTTTAGAACATCTTGAATGGCTTGTCGATTTCCACACTTCATATTTAAACTTTCTGCCATTACGAAATCAACTTTGCCTTGAATAGCCGTAAAAATGGCTTCAAGGTTAGTCAATTCAGGTAGAATTGGTCCGATAAAGATGTAGGTGGCAATACCTTCTCGATGGAGAGTTTCAAGAGCGTCTATCCTTTTTTGAGGCGCAGAAGAATGAGGTTCAAAATTATGAGCAATTTCTTGATCTGTTGTTGTGATAGTTAAACCAACTTCGCATTTGCTGAACTGCCTAAACAGATCTAATTCCCGAACAACAAGATTAGACTTGGTCAAAACAGAAACTGGAAAATCGTGCTGAAGTAAAATTTCCAAAATTGCTCTGGTAATACGATACTTCTGCTCAACTGATTGATAGGCGTCAGTGACACTTCCTAAAAGCACTATGCCCTTTTTTGGTTTTTTGGCTAACTCTCTTACTAAAACTTCAGGAGCATTTATTTTAACATCAAGAAAATGTCCCCATGGTTCGTTGTGTCCAGTAAACCTTTTCATAAAACGGGCATAACAATAGACGCAATCGTGCAGACAACCAACATAAGGATTAATGCAGTAATCTACTTCTGGCAATCTGCTTTTAGTCAGAAGAGTTTTGCATTGTATGGTGTTAATTTTCATATTATTTAACCTCCCTTTTTTATTTTTCTGTGTGTGAGCAATTGTCCGACAAAATTTCGACCTTTCAGAATAGTCTGGAATTTTTACCGTTCTTTCCAGAATTTCATCTAAATCATCTTCCGGCAGTTTACCGAGACGAAATCCCTTAAAAGGACAACAATTTTCGTCAATTGCCCAAGCACAAGCTGTTACCGTACCGTCAGGCAGAATACCAATTGAATCTACTACTGCAGGACACTTTATAGTTCCTTCCAGTATTTTAAGTGAATGCTGAAAGAAAATTTTTGTAAAGCCGCGTAATCCTCGCAGAAATTTCATTGTCTTTAGATATTCTGAATTAGAGGGAGTAAGTTCTGCAAATTTAATGGCTCTTCCCACAGGATAAAATCTTAACAATTCCCATTCCGAAATACCATTTTCACACAGCCAGCGGTATACGCTTTCAAGATTTTTCTCGGCCATTGTGGCGGGATAAAGAATGGTAACTGCTTTTGTTTTTATTCCTACTGCAACACACTTTTTCATTGCAACTATTGACGCAAGATTGTATCCGCGAGGGCGGAAAGGATTTTCTGTCTCTGGCAGATTATCTAATGTAAACTCTACTGCGCCAACTTTCTTTAGAAGCTCAAGTTTAGCATCGGTAATTTTACTACCTGTCATGCTAACACCAATTTTCCTAGCCGGCAACCAGCGAGTGGCTTGTTCAACTACTCGAAAATCCTCATCATAATACAAGGGGTCGCCACCAAAAAAATCAATCTCGAAACCTCTGTCAGTCAAGATTTTTAACACTGTCAATTTTTCAGTCAGAGTAAGCTCTTCACCTTTTTCTTTTTGCGCCGATTGAATAAAGTGTTCAGTTGTATTGCAGACATGAAGTCCAGAAACACAACAAATTGCACAGTCCCAAGGACATGCTCTCGTTAAATTCCATATCGCATCCATTTTATCTACCTCCTCCTTCGACCTTGTCAGGGAAATTTTAAATTTTAAATCTTAAATCTTAAATCGCATCACCTCCTTTTTCTGTATTTATCCTCACACCTTCCCAGAATACACCGTAGCAAAACTACGGGAATGAATGGACATCATAAAAATTCTTCCTACAGAGTTTTTTAATGCCCCGCAGGAAGGTGTGGGGATTTATTCAAATGTTTAAAACATTTAAATATTTTTTAAAAGACCTTTCGGGATTTATTTTCTTTCAAATTTACAATTCAGCTTATTACATTTTTAAAAACTTGTCAATCTTGACAAGTTTTAAAAATCCTTACGCTTTTAATGTTCCTTTAATTGGCGTGAGAGTTTACTAATTCTTCTTTTTTTCTTGCCAAAGAAAGAGATGGTTGGAAAATAATGTTTCCTTTTTCTAAATTAACTAAAACTTGCGCCTTTGGCTTAATTTCTGATGTAATAATTTTCAAAGACAAAGGATCAAGAATCATTTTCTGGATTATTCTTTTTAATGGCCTAGCACCCAGATTTGCGTCAAATCCTTTTTCAGCTAATTCGGTTTTCAATTCTTTGGAAAATTTAATTTTAATATTTTTCGCTTTTAACAGCCGTTCTTCAATTTTGTTAAGTTCTAAATTAACAATCTCACTAATCTCTTTTTTGCCCAAATAATTAAAAACAACTATCTCGTCAATGCGATTTAAAAATTCCGGGCGAAATGATTCTTTCAAAACCTGCTGAATTTTATTTTTAAGATTTTCCTGACGGGAAATTTTTTCTTTTTCTTTGGTTTCAAAACCAAAAGTTTGCATTTCGGAAATATATTCAGAGCCAAGATTAGAAGTCATAACAATAATGGTATTTTTAAAAGAAACCAATCTTCCTTTGGCGTCAGTCACTCGTCCATCTTCAAAAATTTGAAGCAAAAGATTAAAGACCTCGGGATGCGCTTTTTCAATTTCATCAAGCAAAACTATGCTGTAAGGATGGCGGCGAATTTTCTCTGTGAGCTGGCCTCCTTCCTCATAACCAACATACCCGGGAGCCGCGCCAATAATTTTTGAAATGCTGTACTTCTCCATATATTCTGACATATCCAAACGAACCAATGCCTTTTCCGTGTTAAAAAGAAAATCAGCCAAAGCTCGTACGGTTTCTGTTTTACCCACACCTGTTGGACCCAAAAATAGAAAAACGCCTATTGGCCGATTTTCTTCGGAAATTCCAGCTCTCCCCCGACGAATAGCGTTAGAAATGGCGGAAATTGCTTCATCTTGACCAACCACCCTTGCCCTTAAAGCTGCTTCCGCATTTTCAAGTCTTTTGGCTTCTGTTTCAACCAATCTAGTAACAGGAATTCCCACCCAATTAGAAACCACTACTGCCATATCTTCGTCAGTGACTGTTTCCTTTAACAAACTATTTTTTTGCTGGCTTTGCAATTTTTTTTCTTTAAGTTCCAAATCCTTTTTTAGTTGCGGCGCTTTTCCATATTTTAATTCAGCCACTTTTTGCAAATCAGCTTCCCTTTGCGCTTTTTCTATTTGAAAATTAGTGACATCAATTTCTTTTTTTAAATCCTTAATTTCCTGAATTATTTTTTTTTCTGAAACCCATTTGGCATTTAAGTCCTTTGCCTTTTCTTTAAAATCAGCCAGCTCTTTTTCCAGCGCCTTGCTTCTTACTTGAGAGTCCTTTTCTTTTTTCAACGCCTCTCTTTCTATTTCTAATTTAGTAATTTGATTTTTAACTTCTTCAAGCTCAAGCGGCTCTGACTCTATTTCCAATCTCAATGCGGACGCGGCTTCGTCCATTAAATCCACGGCCTTGTCCGGCAAAAATCTGTCGCTAATATAACGATTACTCAATTCCGCGGCAGCTTGCAAAGCAGAGTCCTTAATTTTTACTCCATGATGAACCTCGTATTTTTCTTTTATCCCGCGCAAAATAGCAATAGTGTCTGCCACTGATGGCTCTTGCACTAAAATCGGTTGGAATCTTCTTTCCAAAGCAGGATCTTTTTCAATGTATTTTTGATACTCCTTTAAAGTGGTAGCTCCTATTGCCCGAAGATCGCCGCGCGCCAAAGCTGGTTTTAAAAGATTAGAAGCGTCCATCGCGCCTTCAGCCGCGCCAGCTCCCACTAAAGTATGCAACTCATCAATGAATAAAATATATTTGTCAGACGCTTTTTTCAATTCCCGCAAAAACGCCTTGATTCTCGCTTCAAATTCTCCTCTGTATTTCGTGCCAGCTATTAAAGCGCCCAAATCAAGCGCTATCAACTCCTTGTTTTTTAAGCAATCAGGGGCATTCAATCCAATAATTTTTTTCGCCAATCCCTCGGCAATCGCTGTTTTCCCTACTCCGGCCTCTCCAATTAAAACAGGATTGTTTTTTGTTCTCCGTCCTAAAACCTGCATAAGCCGTCTGATTTCTGTTTCCCGACCAATAACTGGGTCCAACTTTCCTTCCCTCGCATCCTCTGTTAAATTTCTGCTGTATTTTTTTATTACTTCGTATTTTGATTCTGGCTGGGGATCGCTGATTTTTTCTCCCCCGCGAATTTTCGCTAATTCTTGCAAAACAATTTCCCGGGTTAAAGAAATTAAAGAAGCGGAAGAAAAAGCTCTAATGTTTTGAAAAATTTCTTGAGCCCGGGTTTTTATGTTTAAAATTCCCAAAAATAAATGTTCAATAGAAATAAAATCATCTCCCATTTCCATGGCTTCTTGCCGAGCCGCGTCCAAGACCTGCGCCAAATCCTGCGTCAAATAAAACTGACCAATGTTTTGCGACTTGGAAAGAGTAGGAATTTGCTCAATGGCTCTGCTCACCTTTATTTTTAAGTCCTCAATATCAACTTCCAAATTGCGGAGAACAGTCAAAATAATGCTGTCTTCCTGGCAAAGAAGGCACTCTAAAAGATGGAGAGCGTCAACCTGTTGCTGTCCCTGTTTTCTGGCAATGTTTTGGGCCTGATACATTGCTTCTTGAGCTTTGTTGGTGAAATCACCGCCTTGTACAAATGGCATACATTATTTAAAATTTCAAATTTAAAATTTAAAAATCCGAAGTTCAAATGAATTTCAAATGTCAAAACGCAAAACGCAAAGCGAAAAACATTTGACATTTAACATTTGACATTTAACAAAAATTAAATGTTAGCTACTTTAATGTTCCAGTATTTTAATGCTTTAATGTTTTAATGCTTTAGTGCTTTAATGTTTTAATGTTTTAATGCTTTTCATTTTACATTTTTTTGTAAAAAAATCAAGTGTAAAAGTCCATTGAGAATCGGGACAAAAGCTTTCCGGTGGTCGGACCACCGGAAACTACAAAAACTACCCTTTATAAAACTTTTAGCAAAAAAATTCTGCTCCCTTTGTGAGAGAGCAGACCTCCGTTTTTTTTGTCAAGAAAACGGGATCTTGTTTGCAATCAAAAAAGATATGCCACCCCGAACTGCAGAGGTAATTCCACATCTACCCCTGCCCAATAGCGAAATGTTAGTTGCCACCGTTCACCCCCAATGTTTAAGCCAAACAAAGCAGACACCTTTTTTCCGTATGCAACACCAATCTTTGCCCAACTTCCGCCTGGATCCCCCTGTTTAGGCGGGACTACAGGGATAAATCCCTCAATTCCTGCGTATGCTTGATTATGAGTGATACCCACAAACGGACCTATGGCACCGTATTTTTTGCCTGCGGGTAATCGCATACCTATTTCCGCAAAAAACTGAGATGGTGTAGAGTCGGTGCCTGTGCCGGACTTGCCATCAGCCAACATTCCAACCCCAACCCAACCAAGCGGGAACTTTGGCGAACGCTGAAGCTCTATGATCCTCTGTCTAGCTTCTTGCGCTTGTTGAACCAAGCGCAACTTTTCTCCTATCAGCCTTTCTTTTTCCAGCAAGGCATTTAATTGCCTCTGGAGTCGTTCTACTTCCGGTCGCATTTCCTGCACTTGATGCTCGGGAGAATAAGGATCAAGGACTGACCCTTTTTCATTTTTCCTGACTTCAATCTCCTTTTCTCTGTTTATAATTCGGAGAATGGAGTCAATCTCCCATCCTGCCCTTTCAGCTTCTCTTTCGAGTTGGTATTTTTGAATTTTAAGCTGTTCCAGACTCATTTCGCCCAGTGTCAGCGTCTTTATTCCTGCTGTCCCTACCACTTGCCCAATAGTTATTGCGGGAAATATTCCCAGCAATAGTCCTATAATCGCTAACCTTACTTTCATTTCTTTCTCACCTCCTTTTTTATCACATCACACATGATGGGATAAAGTTTAATCGCGCACCACGCCATAAGACCCGTCCCCACGCAACAATAAATACACTGTATTGTTGCCACCAATTCTATCCTTTTCATTATTTCTAATTCCATTTCCTTACCTCCTTTCTAATTTCTTTCCAAGAATAATTTCACGCTATTTATTCAATTGTAAAATAACTTTTTTCAAATTCAAAATTTACAATTTGAAATTTTAAATTTTAAATTCTTAATCATCCTATCATACTTTTAAAACAATGTCAAATTTTTTGGCTATTTTCATGTATCGGAAAGTGTTTATCCCTCACCTTTTTTCCTTCGGGAAAAAAGGTGAGGGATTTATTTCGAAGTAGGCATTGAACAATTCTATGGAATTGTTCAACCATCCCATTGTCGCGCTGTGCCAGTGCCCCGATAAGGGGCATATCTGGTCTCGCCAGCGCCCCGATTAGCGGGGCATATCTGGAGCAAGAGACGGGAATCGAACCCGCGTATCTTGCTTGGGAAGCAAGCGCACTACCACTGTGCTACTCTCGCAAATTCTGTTCTCTGTTATCTGTTCTCTATTATCTAATTCCGATTTTTTTTAAAAATTTTCCCCACAAATTTTCTTTCTCTTCTTTTTGAGGTGTTTTCTTTCCCTGCTCTTTTTCTGTTGCTGGAAAGCTAACCACATTTTCTCCCTGTTTTTTTAAATCAAAATCCTCTCGACCCACTCTTTCCAAATATTCTTTTGTTTTGATTTCTGATATTTTTATTAAAAAATTCTTTTTTTCCAATTCTAACTTTTGAACTTCTTTTTTTAAAGAATTTAACTCATTTTCAGCTTTTGCGTTTTCTTTGGATATTTTGAAATTTAAATTTAAAATAAACATTACCAAGGCAAAAGCTAAAAAAAATAAAAAAAACAACCAAAAAAAAGAAACTTCTTTCCTCTTTTTAAATCTTTTTAAAGATGTTATCATATATACCAAAACGCAAAACGCAAAGTGCAAAGTGCAACCTGCCCGCAATGCTTCGCCCCGCCAGCAACGCTGAAAGCGTAGCTTCTGCGGGCTGGCATAGCGATGCAGGCGGGAACGACAACTAAAAACGCAAAACCTATAGATGAATTATAAATTATGTGCTGAACGCCTTCAAGCGGACTCCCCGTAAAGTTGATTTTGAATTTAAAAAAGTTGAATGAAAGATTGAAATTGCAAGATCTCTAATTTCGGACTTCTAATTTCAGATTTAAGATTTTAATCTACAATTTAAAATTTGAAATTTGAAATTATTCATAATTCCATATTCCCAATTCATAATTCCACATTCTATATTCCATGTTCCATATGCGGTTAAAACATAAAATTTTATTCAAAACAATCTGGATTATCACTGTTTCGCTGATAATTTTAAGTATGGTTTTTTTTATGATAGCCCCTCTTTTCTATTAACAAGCAAAGCCCCGCTTGGCGGGGCAAGCGAGGGAAATGGAAAAACGAAGTTTTTACATTTCCGAGCGAGCGCAGTTAATATAAGGTTAATAGCTTCTATTAGCTAGCCAAAACAAGACAAATTTTTCTGATTTCCAATTTTAAACAAATTTTTCGCGTTTTGAAAAGTTGCGGCAATTATTTTTTCAGCATCTGTTTCTTTAATTTCAGCTATTCTTTGAACAATATATTTTAAAGACAAAGGAGTATTTCGTTCTTTTTGATATGCTGGCGGTGAAAGATATGGACAATCGGTTTCAATTAAAATTCCTTCCAAAGGAATTTTTTTTATAACTTCATTCAAATTCATTTTAAAAATCAATCCATTAAATCCTAAATAAAGACCGAGTTCTAAATATTCTTCCGCCTGCTTCCAGCTTCCAGTAAAACAATGGACAACTCCTTGCGGTTTCACATTTTGGCTTTTAAGTATTTCCAATAAATCCTGATACGCTTTTCTACAATGAAAAATAACAGGCAAATTTAAGTCCCGAGCCAAATTTAATTGTTTGAGAAAAATTTCTTTTTGTTTCGCTTTAAATAATTCCTGTTCTATTTCATTTTTTGGCTGATACAAATAATCTAAACCAATTTCGCCTATTGCCACCACTTTTGACGACAAAGCCAATTCCTTATATTTCTCATAATCGTATTCCTCTTCTCGGGTTTCATATTCATTTTCAATTTCTTGAATATCGTCTTTGATTTTAATTATTTTCGTTTCCAAATGCGCAGGATGTAAGCCCACTGCGGCATAAACGCCTTCGGGATATTTTTCGGCAATCTTTACTGCCCTGCGAGAAGTGCTATATTGAGAACCCGCATTTATCATCCAGATATTATTATCCAAACAACTCTTAATTATTTCTTCAGCATCGTCTTTATAAGCGTTGAAATTCAAATGAGCGTGAGTGTCAATGAGCATAAATGTAATTCAAATTTTGGCGTTATGCCAGATAATTTTAATGTTTACCTTACAAAACTTCTGCTTCTTGCTTTCCCTTGTTTTCTTTTTCTTCATCTTGTTTTTTTAATCCTAAATATTCCTCTACTATTTCAAAAATTATTCCAGCTAAAGGAATAGCCAAAATCGCGCCCAAGAAACCCCAAAAAGTTCCGCCAACAGCCAAAGCCATTAAAACCAAAACCGGAGGAAGACCGATAAGTTTTTTAAACAAAATAGGAAAAAGAAAATTATTTTCTATTTGCTGAATAATTATTAAGCCTATTAAAACAAAAAACGCGTTAGATAAAGAATCTGTCATCACTGTCAAAACAATAATCACCCCTGCAATAAGAGGCCCGACAACAGGAATAAAATCAAAAACGCCAAAAACAAAACTAAATATAAAAGCGTGTTTTATTTGTAAAAAACTTAAAAACAAATAACACAAAGAACCAACAAACAAAACGCCAATAAGCCTAGAAAAAAACCAACCGCTTACTTGCTTTTTTACTTTCGGCAAAAGATTAAAAAACCATTCTTTGTGTTTAGCAGGAGCAAAATTTACCACGATCTTTTCTAAAAAATTTTTTTCCAAAGACAAAAAGAAAGACAAAGAAATTATAAATATAGTCGCTTTAACCCCTCCAAAAAAAGCAACCAAAGCATTGATCGCGTTTTCTCCAACTTTTTCTAAATTATTTTCCAAGAATGATAAAAAACTTCGGGAATCCTGCAAGAATCCAATTCCGATTTTTTCCAAAAAAGGCGAAATTTTTTGGAAATATAAAGGAAGATCAGAGCTGAATTGTTTAATTTCTAAAAGAAAAATAGGCGCGATTTTGTAAAGGGAAAAACCAATTATAGCCAAAAATCCGAAATAAATAATAATAGCAGCTAAAATTCTTGGAATTTTTTTTTGTTCCAGAAAATCTATGGAAAAATTGAAAAGAATAGAAAGAATTAAAGCAAAAATAAACCAAATAATTAACTCCCTACTCACAAAAAGAAAATAAAGCAAAACAACTGTTGCTGTAATTTTAAAACAAAAATTCCAATTCATATTTAAAGTTTTTTCTTCAAACATATGTATGTTAATTTTCAATTTTCAATTTTCAATAAATTTTTAATGAATTTTTAATGAATTTTTAATGACACAATTTTCAAATAACTATAAAAAAAATAAATTTTCAAATTATTCGCTTCGCCTAAAAAGAGAATTACAATTTTAACTGGGTTTTTGAAAATTTAACATTTTTATGCGGCCCGAGCAATGCCAAATTAAGATTTTTTGATTGAAAAATATCTTTAGCCGCTTTTAAAATATCATTGCTTGTTATTTTATCAATTTCAGCATAAATTTCTTTTGGCAATAAAATTTTCTTTTCTAAAAGCTCCTGCATTCCACAAAAAGACGCTTGGCTATTTGAGGACTCTAAACTCAAAGCCATTTTGCCCTTGATGTTGTCTTTGGCTTTCTGAAGCTCGGTTTCTGGAACTTTTTTTTGAGATATTTTTTTGTATTCTTTTAAAATTATTTTAATCGCATCCCCCGCTCTTTCAGTATTTACTCCAGCTGATGTAACTAAATATCCAGTATCAGTCGCGTTCTCTGATTCCGTATGAATATAATAAGCAAGCCCCTTTTTCTCCCTAACCAAAGTCCAAAGCCGAGAGCTCATCATTCCTCCCAAAATTACAGACAAAATATCCTGCGCGTATTTTTGAGGATGAAAAAGATTATAGCCCCGCGCTCCCAAACAAAAATGAGTTTGGTCTGTTTTTTTAAAATAAATTAAGGACTGCGGCTGTTCTTGCTTTTTAATTTTATCAATTTCGCTCGGAAATAACGCTGAAGGCGCAGCAGCGTCAATTACTTTTAATTTTGGTTTTAATGGAACAGTGTTTATTGTTTTAAAATATTTTTTAATTTTTTTGAGCAAAGATTCCTGCTCAATATTGCCTGCCGCGCAAATTACCGTGTTTTTGGATGAATAATGATTTTTTTGATAATCTAAAAAATCCTTTCTTTTTAATTTAGTTATAATTTTCTTTTCTCCAACAATTGGCCAACCAACTGGCTGGTCTCCGTAAAGTAATTTTTGCCAAAGCTCAGACACATAATCCATGGGCGTGTCCATATCCATATTAATTTCTTCAACAATTACTCCTTTTTCTTTTTCAATTTCCTTTTCATCAAATTTTGAATTTAGATAAATATCTGAAACCCAATCCAATGCCACATCTAAATGTTTAGAATCAACTTTTGCCCAATAACCAGTGCATTCTTTGGAAGTAAAAGCATTATAAATTCCGCCTATCCTATCAAGCGGCTCAACAATTTTTACCGTATCAGATCTTTTTTTTGTTCCCTTAAAAAGCATATGCTCCAAAAAATGAGA
>JAHJSK010000075.1 GCA_018830365.1 Patescibacteria group bacterium
ACCCTGTTAAATTTCCTTTCAGAAATTTTACTTTCAGTAAAATTATTTAACAGGGTAAAGGTCGAAATTTAACAAAAAAATTAACAGGTAGGACATTTCTAAATTGCTGGGGGTAGGACATTTCTAAATTGCTTTGACAGTCGCTTTGTTTTTTAGCGGTTTTTGAGTATAATGGATTAGCTTGTAGCTTATTATCTAATTTCTAAGAAGCTAAGAAGCTAAGAAGCTAAAAAGCTAAAAAGCTAATAAGCTACTCACTGCTCACTACAAACTACAAACATGTTCTACTTCATCATTTTTATTTTTGGGACCGCGATCGGCAGTTTTTTAAATTGCGTGATTTGTCGTTTAAGAGAAAAAAAAGATTTTCTTCTTACCCGCTCTGCTTGCCCGACTTGTAACCACAAATTGGGATTTCGCGACTTAATTCCTGTTTTAAGTTTTATATTTTTGAAAGCAAAATGCCGTTATTGCCAGAAAAAAATTAGCTGGCAATATCCTTTGGTAGAAATAGCCACTGGATTGCTATTTCTACTAATTTTTGTCCCTTCGGGACATCTCCCGCAGGGAGACAATTTTCAAAATATAATTCACACTTTTTACTTAATGTTGCTCGCTTGTTTTTTGATAATTATTTTTGTTTATGATTTAAAATATTATCTTATCCCTAGTAAAATTGTTTATTTTGGAGTTGGCATCATTTTTTTCTATAATATGTTTAATTCATATTTTATAGTTCACAATTCGTCTTTTTTTATAAATAGTTTGATTAGCGCTTTTCTTGGTTCAATTTTTTTTCTGATAATATTTTTAATTTCCCGCGGCCAATGGATGGGTTTTGGAGATGTAGAATTAGCATTTTTCATGGGATTGTTTTTGGGTTTTCCAAAAATTTTGCTTGCCCTATTTTTATCTTTTTTAATCGGTGCTATAATAGGATTAGGATTGATAGCTCTTAAAAAAAAGGAGCTCAAGAGTGAAGTTCCATTTGCTCCATTTTTAGTTCTTGGCACATTTATCGCTTTATTCTGGGGGCAAGAAATAATTGGATGGTATTTGGGGAAATTTTAAACCCCTCACCTTTTTTCCTTTGGGAAAAAAAGTGAGGGGTAAATTTCTCCACACTTTTTTTAATTATGTATTACTTTTATCTATTACAAAGCACAGCAAAGCCGAAAGAAATTTATACAGGCTCAACTAATGATCTAAAATATAGGATTAATGAACATAATCAGGGTAAAGTTTTTTCAACCAAAAGATATTTTCCTTGGAAATTAATATATTATGAGGCTTATTTGTCAGAAAAAGATGCTCGGTTGAGAGAACAGAAATTTAAAAAACATGGTAAAGGAAATCAGGAACTTAAGAAACGCCTTAAAAATAGTCTTCAGGGGTTTACCCCTCACCTTTTTTTCCAAAAAAAAGCGAAGGGTTTACCCCTCACCTTTTTTAAAAAAAAAGGTGAGGGGTTCACCTTAATTGAAGTTTTAATATCTTTAGTTATTATGGCTGTTCTTTTTTCTACTTTGCTTTTGGGAAAAAGCAATGAGGAAAAAAAATTGGGATTGCAGAGATCAGCTTATCAATTAGCGCAGGATTTAAGAGAAACACAGGAAAAAGCAATGGGAGCTGAAAAAGCAATTTGCGATACGCATAGTTTTGGCATTGCTTTTGATAAGACATGGAAAAATTATTATATTATTTTTGCCGATTGCGATGCGGATCAAATCCGAAAGGTTGACGGGAGTGAAGATATTAAAAAAATTTATTTAGAAAAAGAAGTGGAAATTTCTAATTTATCGCCAACAGATTCTTTTAGCGTTGTTTTTAAAGCTCCTGATCCTATTGTTTACATAAACGCAATTCCTTGGAATATGGAGGCGGTAATAACCCTTTCTTTCAATTCTTCAATCAAGAAAGTAAAAATCAATTCAGCTGGGAGAATAGAAACAGAATAGCTTTTTAGCTTGTAGTTTTTTAGAATTATTAAAAATTATGAAAACAAAAAAAATATTAGTTAATTTAATTTCTAATAAGCTAAAAAGCTACAAGTTTACCCCGTATAATTCCGAAGGAATTTGTTCGGGGCTACAAGCTAACAAAGGGTTTACCCCTCACCTTTTTTCCATTAGGAAAGGAAAAGGGTTTACCCCTCACCTTTTTTCCATTAGGAAAGGAAAAGGGTTTACCCCTCACCTTTTTTCCATTAGGAAAGGAAAAGGGTTTACCCCTCACCTTTTTTCCATTAGGAAAAAAGGTGAGGGGTTTACTCTAATTGAAATTATGATTGTCATTTCTGTATTATGTATCGGAATTGTGGCAATTTATTCTCTTGTGTCTAAAAGCATTTCTGTTGGTTCATCTAATGTTAATAGTTTTCTTGCCTCTCAATTAGCCAAAGAGGGTGTGGAAATTGTCAGAAATGCCCGAGATGCAAATTGGCTAAAAGGAGTTAATTGGATAACTGGTTTGACTGGGTGTTCTAACGGTTGCGAGGGTGATTATAATGATTCAACATTAAGCCCTTGGAATAATCGTTTTTTAAAAATTGATAGTAATGGTTTTTATAATTATGAAACAGGAACAGATACAAAATTTAAAAGAAAAATTATTATTACCACTCCTTTCGCGACTTCTACCTCTGTGGAGGTTCAAGTTATTTGGCCAGGTCTAGGTTCGCCTTTTATTGTTAAAGAAAATTTATACGACTGGTTTGATTTTTAAAAATTATGGAAATAAAAGAAAAAAAATTAGCCACTATTCCTAATAAGTTAAAAAGCTACAAGTTTACCCCGTATAATTCCGAAGGAATTTGTTCGGGGCTACAAGCTAATAAAGGAATTACTTTAATTGAGCTTTTAATCGGCATCTCGCTTTTTTCCATTGTTATTGTCGCTTTTTTACAGCTTTTTACTTCTGCTTTTAAGGAGCAGAGTAAAATTTTATCTAAAACAGAACTTTTAAATAGCGGTTCTTACGCAAGCGAGTATGTGAGTCGGGCATTAAGAATGGCGAGAAAAGCCGAAGATGCTATTTGTATTCCCGTTGGAACTAATTATGCCGCAACCACTAATGGCATAAAATTTTTAAACCACAATAGCGAGTGTCAGGAATTTCGGCTCACCGGAAATATTTTGGAAACAAACAAAGTTGGCCTTGGTTCCGCTCAATCATTGACCCCTTCTAATTTGACAGTTGAATCTTTAAAATTTAATATCTTTGGCGACCAAGCGGGCGATACTGCCCAACCCAAAATAACTTTTGTTTTAAAATTGAAAATCAATACAGAAACATTAAATATCCAAACAACTGTTTCCCAAAGGGACTTAGATGTTGAGACATAGAGGCCATCAATCTTGCGTGTTTTCCTCGGATGTTTTTGGGCGAACTTTCCGCGAGGTTGATTTTTGATTACCGCTTGTAAAATTTTCAATTTTTTCCGCTACAGCCCCGCTAAGCAGGGCATGGCGGGACAAACAATTATATATCTCAAAACTCAAAACTCAAATGTCAAAACTAAAACGCAAAAGTTAAAACTAATCCAATCCATTGACTTTAAAAAATAAGAATTAAAAGTTTTGAGTTTTAAGATGGGTTTTGAGATTTGAGTTTTGCGTTTTGAGTTTATTTGGGTCAATTAGAAATTAGTGCAATCAGAAGCAAATTTCATTTTGTTCGCTTCATTTTATAATAATATTATAACTATATGCACAAAGGCATTTCTCTCTATATTTTCTGGCAGAAAGCCGCGGGCGTAAGCCCGTGGATGAATGCCAGCCCGGAGTCCCGTCAAAGACGGGACAGAGGTGAATATATAGACTCCAAAATTTTGCGAGTCCGCTCGAGGCGGAATATAATCTCGCAAAATTTTGAAGGCGCGAAGCGCCACGACCATAAGGGCGTGAGTCTCTATTTCGCTCTCATTATCCTTTTTGCATTGACAGGGGCTCTTTTAGCTTTGATTACTCTTTCTGTCAGCCAGATAAAAATTATAGGGATTCAAAATGATTCTTTAATAGCTTTTTATGCCGCGGACACTGGCATTGAAAGAGTTCTTTATGAAATTTATAAAAATGGGTATAGCCCTGTAGCAGAAGAATGCCCAGCTTTTTTCGGAACTTTGGACAATAATGCTAAATATGAAGTTTGCGTTTCCGCGAGCGCCACTACCACTATTCAGTCAACAGGCACTTATCAGGGCATTCAAAGAAGAATTCAAATAGATATTAAATAAACGCAAAACGCAAAACGCAAAACGCAAAAAAATAAAAAAGCAAAAATAATGTGTTTAAACGAGAAATAAAAAATAAACAAGAAACAAAAAAACGGATTGAAAAGTTAAAACAAGTCATTAATTATCACAGGTATTTATACCATGTTTTAGACAAGCAGGAAATTTCCGAGAATGTTTTGGATTCTTTAAAGCACGAGCTTTTTCTTTGCGAGCAAAAATACCCGGAATTTATTACTTCTGATTCTCCAACGCAAAGAGTTGGCGGAACGCCTTTGCCAAAATTTAAAAAAGTTTTTCATCAAAAACCAATGCTTTCCATTGAAGATGTTTTTGACGAAAAGGAATTAAGCGACTGGGAAGTTTTTTTAAAAAGATTGGCGACCGGCGAAAGTTTTAATTATTTTGGAGAAATGAAAATAGACGGGTTTGCTATTTCTTTGATTTACAAAAATGGAATTTTTTTTCAGGGCTCCACTCGCGGAGATGGAAAAATAGGGGAAGATGTAACCCAAAATTTAAAAACCATTGAAAGCATTCCTTTGCGATTGGAAATTCACAAAAAATCTTTTATTCCATCTGTTGTTGTGGAAAATTTGAAACGATTAATGGAAAAAGGAGAGCTTGAAATTCGTGGAGAAGTGTATATGGAAAAAAATGATTTTCAGAAGTATAATGCTTTAAGGAAGGAAAAAAATGAGCAAGTTTATTCCAATCCTAGAAATTTGGCTGCTGGCTCCATACGACAGCTGGACCCAAAATTAGCAAGCCAAAGGCCGCTTAAATTTTTGGCTTATGACCTTGTTGCGAATTTAGGACAAACAAAACACAATCAAGAACATAAGATTTTATCCGCTTTGGGATTTAAAACTGATGCCGGGAAAAAATGCGAGACATTATCGGAGATAATGGATTATTGGCAGAACATAGTAAAAAAAAGAGAAGATTTTCCATTCCAAATTGATGGCATTGTCATTAGCGTGGATGATAATTTTTTATTTCAAAAGTTGGGCGTTGCGGGCAAAAGTCCTCGCGGTGTAAGGGCATTTAAATTTGCGGCAAAGCAAGCTGTTGCACAGGTTTTGGAAGTAAAATTTCAAATAGGCAGGACTGGCGCGATTACTCCGATTGCTATTTTAAAGCCAATTTCCATAGAAGGAGTAACTATTACGCGAGCCACTCTTCACAACGAAGATCAGATAAGGCGGTTAGGGCTCAAGATCGGGGACACGGTGGTTGTTGAACGGGCAGGCGATGTTATCCCGGCCATTATTAAAGTTTTGTGGGAAATGCGAATTGGCGAAGAAAAAGAAATTTTTTTCCCGAAAAATTGCCCAGCTTGCCAGTCAAAATTATTCAAGCCAGAAGGAGAAGTTGTTCAAAAATGTTCCAATGAAAATTGTCAAGCAAGAACAAGAGAGTTTTTAGAACATTTTGTTTCAAAAAAGGGCTTTGACATTGAAGGGCTGGGCCCGAAAATCATTGATTGTCTTATGGATAAAAATTTAATCTCTGAACCAGTTGATATTTTTGAATTAAAACAAGGGGACTTGATTCCCTTAGAAAGGTTCGCTGAAAAATCAGCGGAGAATTTAATTAAAGCCATTGCTGAAAAAAAAGAAATTTCTTTGGCAAAATTTATTTACGCATTAGGCATTTTTGGAGTAGGGGAAGAAACATCGCAATTTTTGGCAGAGCATTTTTTTTGTTTGGAAAATTTAAAAAAAGCAAATTTACAAGAGCTTCAAAATTTAAAAAATATAGGTCCAAAAACAGCAAATTCAATTTATTCATTTTTTTTACAAAAAGAGAAACTTGATTTTATAGAAGAATTGAAAGATGGTGGAGTAAAAATAATAAACCCTGTTGCAACAAATAAAGCGAAAAAACTGCAAAACAAAACATTTGTTTTTACTGGAACTTTAAAATCCTTGCCACGCGAAACAGCAAAAGATAAAATTCGCGATTTGGGCGGAAATGTTTCAGAGTCAATTTCTTCAAGCGCAGATTTTTTGGTGATAGGAGAAAAACCCGGTTCCAAACTAAAAAAAGCCCAAAAATTAGGAATTAAAATTATTGAAGAAAAAGAATTCCTTAATCTTTTGGAATGATTTTTTATTTTTAATTTGTATTTCATCATAACCCAGTGAGGTAAGCTCTTGTGTCAATATGTTGCGATATAAGCGAGTGTGAGTGTTGCGACATAAGTAGGTTGATTGTCTGCAATGATGGCTGTGGAACTATCAATGTAACGCCGCCAGGAATGTAACGCCGCCAGGCAGGAATGTAACGCCGCCTGGCGGCGTTACATTGATAGTAAAAAATTTATGGCTCAACGAAACATACAATTTGTTAATGGAGAAATCTATCACATTGTGATGAGGGCGATTGATGGATCAAAACTTTTTCAAACAAAAGAAGATTATTTAAGAATGATCCATGATTTATTTGAATTTAATGATATTAATTCAGCGTCCTCAAAATTCCGTGTAGCTTATTGTCGTGGTTCCAATGTAACGCCGCCAGGCGGCGTTACATTGGAGAACAAAATAATAGCAAAAATAAAAAATGGAAAAAGAAAATTATTAGTTGAAATTTTAGCTTTTTGTTTAATGTCAAATCATATTCATTTATTACTTCGTCAATCAGTTAATAATGGGATTAGTAAATTCATGCAAAAATTTGGAGGTTATAGTCAATATTGCAATAAAAAATATGGAAGAAAAGGTCATTTATTTCAGGATAGATTTCGAGCTGTTCACATTGAAGATGATGATCAATTAATAACGGTTTTTGTGTATATTCATACCAACCCAGTGTCTCTTATTTATCCAAAATGGAAAAAAGAGGGTATTAAAAACATTAAAGATTTAAAACAAATAATAAATTATATTGAGAATTATCGTTGGTCTAGTTATCCTGATTATCTTGAAAATAAAAATTTTCCTTCAATAACCAGTAGAAAATTTTCATTAGAGATAATAAAAGGTGTAAGGGGGTGCAGAAAATTTGTTAATGATTGGTTGAAATACAAAAAAGAATTAGTTAATTTTAACGATGTGGCAATAGAGTAAAAAAAGTTATTGTATTGTTGTTTGGTAGTTGACAATAATGTAACGCCGCCAGGC
>JAHJSK010000013.1 GCA_018830365.1 Patescibacteria group bacterium
ACCTTTTAACTTTTAAAGGGAAAAAATGTTTAAATAAAAAAAATTATTTATTCAAAAGGTCGAAAAAACATAGTTTAAATATTTATATTTTATATCTTAAAATTCAAATTTTATTGTCTTGACAAAGCAGTCCACCTTAGTTCCCTTTTCGTCTCTGGACACCCATGACCATTTACTCACACTCGGCTTCATTCCAGGTGGAGGAGAGAAGATTACCCTGAAAAAAACTATTCTTAGAAAAAGAATATGATTAAAGAAAACGGAGAAAGGGCAAGGAAAGTTTAGCCCAATATATGAGAGACGCGAATGGATGAGGGGAATCTTCCTTCGTCAAACAGAAACTTATGGAGGTGGAGAAATGAAAAGTTATTCAGATGAAAAGATTATGAAGTTTGTTTTGGGAAGCACTGGTAGGGACTGGGCAATGGAAGGGTGGAAAAACGATGACAAAAGAAGAAAGATTGTTGTCCCCAAAACTTGGAATAAAACGCCAATGGGAAAGGAGGAAAAGGAATGGGAAGAGATTTTAGATAATTTCGATCCCGCAAGAGAGTTATTGTTCTCTTATTAATTGCTAAAAAAGGAGGAGGGAAATATGAAAGCAATGTGAGTGCCTCCATATAAGGAGGCGGAGTTTGGAAAGTTTTTGGGTTTTCAAAACCAGAAAGGCGCAGGAGCGAAAAAAAGAAAAAAGGAGGAAGAAATGTTGCATTTTATAGGATTGGAAAAGGGGGAAGTTTTTGAACTTTCCGATCGTGGTCCGAAGCTACAATTGATCGCCAAATTTTTTGGCGATGTCCCAGAGGATGCTAAGAAATTTTATTCCTTGACCGACGCGATCAATCAAGGGAAAAGGCAAGGAAAAGTGAGGGAAGAGTTGAGGCAGGTTGTTTATTCCCAGGATCTGAAAAACCTTGTCTTTTATATAGGAATTCCTATCACATAGGGATCTATATAAAATATTGTGAATATCATGGGGGCTGACAAATCGTAAGATTGATTTGTCAGCCATTTTTTTTTGCAAAATTTTAAAATAGCGAAAATCCTGTCGGTTAAAACTACGATCGCCTGGATTACCGACAGGATTTTTTTTGGTAATTACCTTGAATTACGAAATGCTTTAAGTGTGGAGAGACCCGACCTCTTTTAACCTGTCTGCCGACAGGCAGGTCTGTTTTTTATCCAGCTTTAGAGAGGTCGGGCCTCTTGAAAACTTGCATTTCGTAATTCAAGGGTAATCAGTAAATTTAAAACAGACGATAATAATATTGCGTGTGGAAAAAAAATGAATTTGTGCTAAAATTAAAATTGCTTGGATGGGAGCGGGGATGTAAATCAGTTATTTGTTTATTCATTCGTTCATCTGTCTTAATTTTGGTGGGCCTGTAGTAAAATGGCATTACGCAGCATTTTTACCCCCACACCATAACGCTTGCGGGCCTATGGTTTAGTGGCAGAACACGGCATTCGCATTGCCGGGACGGTGGTTCGATTCCACCTAGGTCCAAAAATTCAGTGTATTTGGTGTGGGGGCGAGTTGCTGAAGTGGGAGTTCGATTCCCCATGTCCATAGATACACTCAAATGTCTGGGGTGTATTTTTAAATCTAATTTGTTTTGCTTTGCTTTGTTTCAAATTTTGTTTTAAAGTATAATTTTTTTGAAAATTTGTTATAATTCTGTTGCAATTAAAAAGCATGATAAAAAATATGATTAAAGATATTGCTAAAATTATTGACCAGACCAACATAGAGCATTCCGCAACTGAACAGGATATTAAAAAAACTTGTCAGGAAGCAAAAAAATATAATTTTCGCGGGGTTTGTGTTAATCCCCAGTGGGTAAATTTGACAAGCAAAGAATTAAAGGGAAGCGGAATTAAAACCATTGTTTTGATTGACCCGCCAATGGGTCAAAGTTCTCATCCCAAAAGGGTTGATGTTTGTAAAGATGCGAAAAAAAATGGCGCTGATGAATTGGATATCGTGATAAATGTTATTGATGTGAAATACGAAAGACACGAGGAAATTTTAACCGACCTTAAAGAGCTTTGTAAAATTTTGCCTGTAAAAGTAATTATTGGCTCGGGATATTTGACGGATAAGGAAATTGAAAAGGCCTCTGAATTGGTTAAAGAAGCGGGGGCTTATTGCGTAAAAACAGCCACGGAAAAAGATCCATTAGAACATATGGAATTAAAAGAAAAAGCCCGGCATTTAATACTTATGAGAAAAGGGGCTCCGGGTTTAAAAATTAAGGCGTCAGGCAAAATTAAAACTTTACGAGATCTAAAAATGATGGTCAAAGCGGGCGCGGATATTATTGGAACAAGTTTTGGCGCGAAAATTATAAAAGCAGCCAAAAGCAGAACTCTTAATTTTTGATTTTGTTATTAAACGCTGCGGGCGAGCGAGGGAAATGCAGAATCGCTCTTATGTAATTTTCAAATTATAATTCCTAATTCACCTAAGGTCTAATTCACCTAATTTAAATAATTTCTAATTCTCAAATGTCCAATGTTTAAATTTTGATTATTGGAAATTAGGCATTTGGCATTTTATTGAAACTTAGGTGAATTAGGTGAATTAGGTGAATTAAAATTTTTTATTTATTTTTAAATGTTTACTTTTTTAAAACGCATTCTAAAATTTGGTTGGCAAAGTTTTAGCCGCAACAAGGGATTGGGAATGGCGGTTATTTTTGTTATGACCATTGCTATTTCTGCGTTAACTTCTCTTTTTATTTTCAATGAGTTGAGTAAATTTTTAATCAGCAAAGCGCAGGATCAGGTTGACATCTCGGTTTATTTTAAAAATGACACGGCTGAAAAAGAAATTTTAGACCTCAAAGAAGGACTTTATGATAAATTTTCCAATCAAACAGCAGAAATCAATTATGTTTCAAAAGAAAAAGCAAAAGAGATCTTTCTTTCTAAACACAAAGACGAACCTCTTTATTTGCGCGCGCTGGAAGAGACGGGGGGAAATCCTTTTTTAAGTTCTTTAAACATTAAAGCCAAGGACCCGGCTTTTTACGCTCCTATTTCAGATTTTTTAGTTAATAGCTCTTTAAAAGATTCCATTGAAAAAATTTCTTATTTTGCTTCGGAAAAAGTGATTAATAAACTTTCTGAAATATCTTTAAAAATTAAAAAAATCGGGATTTATGTCAACATTTTTTTGATGGTTTTGGTTTTTTTAATAACTTTCAACACTATAAAACTAACCATTTTTATTTTTCGGGAAGAAATTGCCACCATGCGCTTAGTGGGCGCCTCTAATTGGTTTATCCGCGGGCCATTTCTTGTTCAGTCGCTTTTGTACGGAGCTTTTTCTATTTTAATTGTTAATCTTTTTTTTGTTTTTATTTTATATATTTTAAAAGCGGATTCGCAGACATGGCTTTTTGGTTTTAATTTTTTACAATGTTTTAAGGAAAATTTTTTGAAAATTTTTGGCTATCAAGTTCTTTTTGCTTTTATTTTAGGGGGAATATCTTTTTTCTCCGCAGTGCATAAATACTTAAAATTATAAGGGAGTATTTAACCCTTTAAAATTTTCAATTGCAACCCTACGGGGAGTCTCGCCTTTTAGGCGATCCAGCAAATTCCAATTTTTAATGAAGCTCCAATGAATGAATTTCCAAACAACGAATTTTTAATTTCTAATTAACCTAATTACCTAATTTCTAATCAAATCCCAAATTTCAATGAACTAATGATAAATGAGCGGGCCTCCTTTTACTTCCCCACGCTAAGCAAGGATTCGCTTAACAATAGAACAAATTCGGAGGTCGTCTAACTTGCCCCGCCAAATTTTTAAATTTTATGAAATGTTTTGTCTATATTTTGAAAAATAAAGAGAAAAAATATTATGTAGGGATAACAAAATTATTGCCTTCGGTTCGATTAGAGAGGCATAATAATGGCGATGTATACTCAACAAAATTTGGTAGTCCTTGGCAACTTATATATTTTGAGGAGTATAAT
>JAHJSK010000076.1 GCA_018830365.1 Patescibacteria group bacterium
AGCAGAAGATTGGTTAGTTAATATGGCTAATGGCGACGCAAGGCAGGCAATTACAATGCTGGAAAACACAAACGAACTTTACAAAAAAATCACAAAGGAAAATTTGAAAAACACTCTCCAATCAAAGTTTTTAAGATACGACAAAGCAGGGGAGGAGCATTACAATATTATTTCCGCTTTGCATAAATCAATGCGCGGCTCTGACGCTAATGCCGCCTTGTATTGGCTGGCAAGAATGTTTGAGGCAGGCGAAGACCCTTTGTATATTGCTCGCAGATTAGTGCGGTTTGCCAGCGAGGATATTGGCTTGGCAAATTCAAAAGCGCTGGAGCAAGCAGTTGCGGCTTATCATGCCTGTCATTTTATCGGCGCGCCTGAATGCAATGTTATCCTTGCGCAAGCAGTTGTTTATATGGCTAAATGCAAAAAATCCAACGAGCTTTATACGGCTTATCAAAAAGCTAAAAAGGATGTTGAGCAGTATGGCAATTTACCTGTGCCCTTGCATTTGCGCAACGCGCCGACCAAATTAATGAAAGAAATTGGATATGGCAAGGACTACAAATATAGCCCGGATTATAACTATCAGGAATCACAGGAATATTTACCAGAAAAATTAAAAGGTAGAAAATATTTTAAAAAATAAATCCCTCACCTTTTAATAATTATTAAAAGGTGAGGGATAAACCCCCAAACATTCGGGTGGGGCTTATTAAACCTCTGATTTGGCGGCGGGCACAATTATCCACATTTCTAATTGCAATAGAATCTTGACAGCATTTCAGTTCCTATTATAATAGATACTGAATATGGACAAAACAAACATAGAGCAATTTTATACTAAATGGCAAGCGAATTTACCTCAAAGAATTGAGGGCTATGTTTACGATGAAAACAAAAAAATACTGCCAACGCGTTTTATATTTGAGAAGTTTAAAAAGGTTATTGAAAAATTTTTAAACAATGAATTGTCGGAAATAGAAAAAATTATTTTAATGCCGGGCATTAGAGGTGTTGGTAAAACTACACTTTTAGCGCAAACCTATGCCATAGAAAAATTTTTGAAACCCAAAGACAAAAACCTTCTGAAAAATATCGGCAAGTTAGATGAAAGATTGTATCTTGATGTAAGCCAGTTGCGCGCGGATCAGATTTCTTTAAATGATTTTTTTAATTTTTACGAGGAGATTAAGGAATTCAATTTTGAAAAGCCGCAAAAAAAGATTTTAATTTTTCTTGATGAAATTCATTTTGACGAAAATTGGGGTTTGTTTTTAAAAACTATTTTTGATAGGACAAAAGGACACCGCGATATTTTGGTGATAGCTACTGGTTCTTCCGCGCTCCAAATAAAAATGATTCCTGACCTTGGAAGAAGAACGGATGTTTGGGAAATTTATCCAATGGAATTTAACGAATATTTGATTTTGAAATACGGTAAATATCCTTTGCCCGGATTATCCGATGACCTTCAAGACGCATTATTTAATTCTTCTGACGCGGCTGAAGTTTTTAAAAAATTAAAAATAAAATTGCGAGAGATTGAAAGATTTTTTGCAGAATCAGTTCCGCCTAAAGCCGAAACTAATTTTTTTGAATCAGGCAGTTTTCCTTCGGTAATAAGAATTGAAAATAAACAAAAAGCGATAGAAAAAATTAAAAGTGTTATAGATGGCATTATTGCGAAAGATATTATTGCCCTGCAAAGATTTAAAACCCAAACTATCGCAAAAATCAGCGACCTACTTTATCTTTTGGCGCAATCAGATTTAATAAGTTATAGTAAACTAAAAGAAACTTTAAAAATTGAAAGGTTGGAAACACTGGAGAGCTTGATTGAAGTTTTGGTAATGAGCGGGATATTAATAAAAGTAAAAACCTATGGAACAACATATGGTAGCACAAGAAAAACACCGAAGCTTCTTTTTGTGTCGCCATCTCTAAGATCAGCAGTATTAAATAATATTTATTTATCAGGGATTGAGGGTAAAAAATTAGAAGATTATTTTGCTTTAATTTATTTAAAGGATCTAAAGAGCCATAGCAAATACGCGATAAATCTTTCTTATGATTTGGCTGAAAACGGAGCGGACTTTGTGTTGACTTTAAAAGATAGAAGCAATATTGTTATTGAGGTTGGCTTTAATAAAAATGAAAAAGAACAAGTAAAAAATACAATGAAAAAAGTAAAAAGCCGATATGGTATAGTTTTCGGAAGCAATGAATTAGAGTTAATTGATAATTCTATTGTAAAAGTTCCGCTAAAATTTTTATTATTGATTTGAGGTTTTGCAACAACCCCCTATGTGTCAACATATTAGTGTGGGGCAAACGCAGATAATATATGAAAAAAACATTTTTTTTAAAAATTTTTTTAATTTGGATTTTTTTTATTATCAAGCGAGCGAGCGAAATAAAAATTTATTTTCATTTCCGAGCGAGCGCAGATAATACAGAGTTAATGCTCCGCGGCTTGCCGCGGTTTCCTAAACGAGCGAAGAGAACAGGCATAGGATTTGCCCTGGGGTCAATACTCTTTATTTTTCTTTTTCCTGTTTTTGTTTTCGCGGAAACCGAAGGTCAAGTTAAAAATTTTTTTATTGACGAAAATTACGACTTGCAAAATAGAAATCAAATTTCCGCGGCTTTAAAAAAGATTTCTCAAAATGGATATTTTTATATAGAAGAAAATTGGTATCAAAATTTAGCGGAAAAAGAAAAAGAAACAATAAATCAAAACTTAGAAAATTTATCTCAGGACTTTGATAAAACTATTTATCCCCAGCTAACTTCTTTTTTTGGTCAGGAATGGAAGCCGGGAATTGACAATGATGAACGAATTACTATTTTATTCCATCAAATAAAAGAAAAAGCAGCTGGTTATTTTAACAATGGAGATGAATATCCTAAAATTCAAAATCCCAAATCTAATGAAAGAGAAATGGTTTACTTGTCCACAGAATCTCTTTTAACAGCCACTGCTAAAAGTTATTTAGCGCATGAATTTGTTCACTTAATAACCTTTAATCAAAAAGAGCGACTGCGCGGAGTTGTTGAGGAAATTTGGCTAAACGAGATGCGGGCTGATTATGCTCCGTCGTTGCTGGGTTATGACAATGAATATCAAAACAGCAATCTTCAACAGCGAGTCCGCAGTTTTTTGGGAAACCCCTCGGACCCTCTAACAGAATGGCAGAGTCAAAAAGAGGACTATGGAATTGTTAATTTGTTCGCTCAATATTTGGTGGAGCATTATGGAAAAGAAATTTTAGCTGATTCCTTAAAGTCCGAAAAAATCGGCATTTCTTCTTTAAATTACGCCTTAAAAAAAAACAATAAAGTAAAAGGATTTCAGCAAATTTTTACTGATTGGACTATTGCGATTTTTTTGAACAACTGTTCTCTGGGAAAAGATTATTGTTATCAAAATGAAAACTTAAAAAATTTGCGCGTTATTCCTTCTTTGATATTTTTGCCCTCCACTAATATAACCAATGTTTTTTTAAATTATTCCGCAAAGCAATGGACAGGCAACTGGTATCGCGTTATGGGCGGAGAAGGGGAGTTAAAAATAGAATTTAATGCCGCAAAAAATGTTTTCTTTAAAATTCCCTATGTTCTTTGCCGAGAAAATCAGGATTGCCAGATTAATTATTTGGGCTTAGACAAAAATCAAACAGGCAAAATAGCCATAGAGGACTTTGGGAAGAGCTATACTTCTTTAACTTTAATTCCTTCTATTCTTTCAAAAGAAACAGGGTTTAGCGA
>JAHJSK010000001.1 GCA_018830365.1 Patescibacteria group bacterium
GGATGAACATTGTTAAGTAAAAACGAGAAGAGGCAAATTTTGTTTTTTGCTGTGCCATATAATTTCAATCCATTTAAGGTCGTCAGATTAGCTGTTCCATAATCCAACAACTTTTTTTCATAATTTTGTATATTATCTAACCCTATGCCTGTCAAATAATCTAACGCCGCGCCCAATCCAATGGCGCCAATGTAATTAGGAGTGCCGGCTTCAAATTTAAAAGGTAAACTATCGTAGGTGGTATATTTAAATGTGACATGCTCAATCATATCTCCGCCGCCTTGGTATGGGGACATTTCATTCAACCAACGCTCCTTTCCGTATAAAACTCCTATTCCAGTGGGCCCATATATTTTATGCCCCGAAAAAGCGTAGAAGTCGCAATCTATGTCCTGAACATCAATCTTTTCGTGTTGAATTGCCTGAGTCCCATCTATTAGAACAGGAATGTCGTTTTTGTGAGCAATATCTATAATTTTTTTAACAGGATTAATGGTGCCAAGGGAATTTGAAACATGGACAATAGCAACTAATTTTGTTTTGGAATTAATTAATTTTTTATATTCATCCAACAATAATTCACCTTTATCATTGAAAGGAATCACTCTCAATTTAGCGCCCTTTCGCTTACACATCATCTGCCATGGAACAATATTGCCATGATGTTCCATTTCAGACACAATAATTTCATCATTCTTTTTTATATATGTTTCTCCGAAAGAATAAGCCACCGTATTGATTGAGGCCGTAGTTCCACTAGTAAAAATTATTTCATGGCTATGTCGGGCATTCAAATAATTTTGGACCTTTTGTCTGGCCGATTCATACATTTGAGTCATTTGCTCGCTTAAATAATGAATCCCTCTGTGAACATTGCTATTATGTTCGGAAAGTAATTTACTCATTGTATCTATAACAACCTTGGGCTTCTGTGTGGTTGCTCCATTATCAAAATAAATAAGGGGCTTTCCATGAACTTTCTGATTAAGTATTGGAAAATCATTCCTTATTTTTGCTACATTAAAAACAGATGCTTTATTGGTATTTTGTGTATTTTTCATTTTGTACATTTTATAATTTTTAAAATAAAATTTTGCCCGCAAGACAAGTGGCGTCCTGTGGTTTTAGATAAAATTAAATTTATCCTTGATCTTACATTTCAAATGTTTTGTTAAAAATTTTCATATTTGGTTTACAACAATTTAATCTGTAATTAATCATAGCAAATTTACAAAGAATTTGCAAAGTGTTTTTTCTGTATGACACTTCTGCCCTTTGTAAATTTCTTTTTTTCTAAAAAATGCTAAAATGAAAACGTAGAAATTACTTTCTACATTTGACTTTTGTAAATTTATGGAAAAAATTTTAAAAAATAAAGGAAAATCAATTCTTCTTGGCAACGAAGCAATTGTTCAGGGCGCGCTGGAATCAGGAGTTCAGTTTGTTTCAACTTATCCCGGCACGCCGGCTTCGGAAATCGGAAATATTTTTTTTGCATCACATAAAAACAAAAGCTACAAAGGTTATTTTGAATTTTCAGTTAATGAAAAAGTCGCATTAGAAGCGGGGATTGGCGCGAGTTTTTCTGGATTAAAAACATTGGTGGCAATGAAAAATTTTGGAGCAAATGTTTGCCTTGATAGTTTAGGTCCCTTTTGTTATACGGGATCAAAAGGCGCGACTGTGATTGTTGTTGCTGACGACCCTTCCTGCCATAGCTCGGCTCAATGGGAAGAAAACACCAGAGGAATTTCTCATTTAGTTAATGTCCCAACATTAGAACCTTCCGACCCGCAGGAATGCAAAGATTTTACAAAATTAGCTTTTGAAATTTCTGAAAAATTTAAAATTCCTGTCATGCTCCGAACAACTACTCGAGTGGCTCATCAACGAATGCCGGTGGAAATAACTCAAAGCTCAAAGCTCAAAGCTCAAAATTTTAAAAGTGGAAAGTTTATTAAAAATCCGAAGCAATTTATAACAATGCCGCCAAGGGTTTTGGAAATGAAAAAAGAACTTTTGGAAAAAATTAAAAAAATAAAAATTTTTGCGGAAAAATCAGAAATAAATTTCAGTGAAGCTCAAAGCCACAAACTACAAACTACAAACTACAAACTACAAACTACAAATCTTGGCATTGTTGCTTCAGGAATTTCTTTTCTTTATGTTCAAGAGGCATTAAAAGAGTTAAAAATTAATTTGCCTGTTTTAAAACTTGGATTTTTTTATCCCTTGCCAGAAGAAAAAATTAAAAAATTTATTAAACCCTTAAAAAAGGTCTTGATTATTGAAGAATTGGAGCCATATTTAGAAAAAGAAGTTGTGGGACTTGCCAAAGAAATTAATCCAAAATTAGAAATTTTTGGTAAAAATTTATTGCCGGAAATTGGCGAATTAAAACCAGAAATGGTTGCTTTGGCAATTATTCATCTCGTTAATCATAAATTAAAAATTAAAAATCCATTGCTGTCGCCTTTAGCGACTCCCCGTAGGGTTGCAATTGAAAATTGGGACTTGAAAATTCCGAGGCGGACGCCTCGGTTGTGCCCCGGTTGTCCTTATTGGTTTGTTTCCTCGGCAATAAAAAAAGCGGTTAATCCTAATAAAGTTATTTTTGGCGGAGATATTGGCTGTTATATGTTATTTGGTGCCCCATCTATGAATATGCAGGATTATTTATTTTGTATGGGATCTTCCATCGGTATTGCGCACGGAATTAAAAAAAGCGCAAATCAAAAACTTATTACTTTTATTGGGGACGCGACTTTTTTCCATGCCGGAATTCCAGGTTTAATCAATGCTGTTCACAATCAATCCAATCCTTTAATTATTATTATGGACAATCAAACAACAGCAATGACTGGGCATCAACCGCATCCGGGCATAAAAAGCGATAGTTTGCCAATAATAAAAATTGAGGATATGGTAAGCGCTTGCGGCGTAAAACATTTAAAAATTTTAGACCCCATGAAAAATTTTGAGGACTTAATAAAAACCATCAAAGAATTTTTGAAACAAAAAGAGGTCTCAGTGATTATTGCTCGTCGTCCCTGCGCGAGATTAAAATAAAACCTGACAAAGCCGCAGAATAAATCCCGAACACTTAGATTTCTTAACGGGGCAAATTTTTACTTTTTGCTCATTTCGTTTCAAAAAAATTTTATGAAAAAAATAATCAAGTTTAAAACACGGGAGAGATAATAATTTATCAAGATTTCATCTTTGACAAATTCAAAATATCAGATAAAATGTATTTAGGTATAAAATTATTTTAAAAATATTTTTTTATGAGCATTATTCGAGACATTACTCTTAAAGCGCAAAAATATCTCGCTGATCCCGAGATCATGCTTTTTATTGGCCCAAGACAAGCTGGTAAAACAACCATTTTAAAACAATTACAAGCTATCTTGGAGAAAAACACAAAAAATATTTATTTTTTAAATTTAGAAGAGCTTGAATATTTAGAACTTTTAAATCAATCGCCTAAAAATATTTTTAAAATTTTCAACATTAATTTGGCTCAAAAAAGCTATCTTTTTATTGATGAAATACAATATCTTAAAAATCCATCAAATTTTTTAAAATATTTTTATGACGAATATCAGGGGAAAATAAAACTCTTGATTTCCGGTTCTTCGGCTTTTTATCTTGATAAAAAATTCAAGGATTCTTTAGCTGGCAGGAAAAAAATCTTTTATGTTTTTACTCTTTCTTTCAGAGAATTTTTGCGATTTAAAAATGAAAAAGCGTTGGCTCAAAAAAATTTTTGCGCCTTGTCTCTCAAAGAAAAAGAAAAGATTTCTTTTTGTTGTCAAGAATATATAATTTATGGCGGTTATCCACGCATTGTTTTGGCTCCTTTTCAAGAAAAAGAAGATCTTTTGCGAGAAATCGCTTTTTCCTATATTAAAAAAGATATTTATGAAGCTAATATCAATATCAAGCAAGAAGAAATATTTTATAAATTATTTAAAATATTATCTTCTCAAATAGGCAATTTAGTTAATTCTTCAGAATTGGCCGCAACGCTCGGAGTTTCTAAAATAGCCATTGATAACTATTTGTATGTTATGCGAAAATCTTTTCACATTTGTCTTCTAAAACCTTTTTTTAAAAATGTTAGAAAAGAATTAAGCAAAATGCCTAAAATATATTTTTATGATTTGGGTTTGCGAAATTTTTTTATTCATAATTTTGATAATTTTATTACAAGAGAAGACAAAGGCGGTTTGCTTGAAAATGCGGTGTTTCGTCAGTTAAGAGAAAGATATGACGAAGAATTATTAAAATTCTGGCGAACTATTCAAAAAAATGAAATTGATTTTATTTGTGATGAAAAACAAGCGTATGAAGTTAAAGTTAAGCCAAGCGAATTTAAAGAAAAAAAATGCCAATTATTTTTTAAAAATTATCCGGACATTGAGTTGTCTGTTGTTTCTATTGATAAAGCAAAAGAAAAAATTGGCAAGCATAAAATTTTTAATGTTTGGGAAATTTGATTAAATAAAATTTTATGCGAAAAAATAATCAAATTCAAAATAAAGGCGAGATAATAATGGATAACCTCACCGCAAGCGGTGAGGTAAAATTTCTGAGAAATTTAATCAAAGAATACAAACATTGGGCAATTTATATTTATCACAATCAAGGTTATCTTGGACGTTGTGTTGTGTGGTGCAAAAGAGAGGATGCGCTTGATTTAACCGACGCAACAATAGAAGAACAGCAAGAATTGTTTTTGGTTTTGCATGATTTAACAAAAGCGATGGAAAAAATTTTTCAACCAGATTGGTTCAATTATTCATTTTTGGGAAACCAGACACGACATTTACACGGACACTTTATTCCTCGCTATAAAAATCAAAAAATGTTTATGGGAGTAAAATTTGAAGACAAATTATACGGGCATAATTACAAAACTGATCACAGCTTTGTTACGCCTGAATCATTGTTGGATGTTGTTAAAAATAAAATAATAGAAATGCTAAAATAGTTTCACATTGGCGACACGCTAATCAAAGTTCACGCGAAATTTTGTAATAGAAAAAATTAATATATTTCAGGACTTTGGATAGTTATGGGCTTTGTTCAAAAAAAATTTTATGCAAAAAGATAACCAACAATCGCAAATTATCATTTATCAAACCGAAGATGGAAAAACTCGCGTTGAAGTTCGGTTTGAGCATGAAAATGTATGGCTGACACAAAAACTCATGGCAGAACTTTTTGGGACAACGAAACAAAATGTTAGTTTGCATCTGCAAAATATATTTAGCGATGAAGAATTAAGCCATGATTCAGTTGTAAAGGATTTCTTGACAACTGCATCGGATGGGAAAAAATATAAAACCAAAATGTATGGGTTGGAAATTATTATTGCTGTGGGATATCGCGTAAATTCTACTCGCGGCACACTTTTCCGTCAATGGGCAACAGATCGTCTAAAAGAATATATAGTTAAGGGTTTTACTATGGACGATGCGCGCCTCAAACAGGGTGGCTATAAATCACGCTATTTTGAAGAACTCATGGAGCGTGTGCGAGATATTCGCTCGAGTGAACGAATGTTGTACCAAAAAGTGACGGATATTTATGCAACAAGCATTGACTATCGTAAAGATGCTAAAGAAACAGACCTGTTTTTTAAGACGGTTCAAAACAAGATGCATTTTGCAGTAAGCGGGAAAACTGCCGCGGAATTGATCGCTGAGCGCGTTAATAATAAAAAGTCGCTTATGGGGCTCACAAATTTTTCTGGTCTTAATCCTATTCGACGCGACATTTATATTGCAAAAAATTATTTAAACAAAAACGAGCTTAAAATGCTTAATCGTATTGTGGACGCGTATTTATCATTTGCCGAAATCCAAGCCAAAAGCGAACACGCCATGACCATGAAAGATTGGATTAGCAAGCTTGATGAGTATCTGACACTTTTAGGAAAAGGCGTTTTAAAAAATGCTGGTAAGGTGCGCGCGGAAGAAGCCGAGAAAAAAGCCGAACAAGAATATGAGATATATAAACAGAAACAAGATAAAAATTATATTTCTGATTTTGATCGTGAAGTTAAAAAACTATTAAAAATCGCAAGAAAAAAGTAAAAATTATAAATTACTTTTAATTTTATAAATTTTATGCGAAAAAATAATCAAATTCAAAATACAGGCGAGATAATAATTTATCAAACTTCAAAAAACGAGGTGGATATTAAAGTTAGATTGGAGAAGGAAACTGTTTGGCTAACACAAACACAAATTTCTATTCTTTTTGATATTCAAAGACCCGCTATTACAAAACACTTAAATAATATTTTTGAAAGCGGAGAATTAAATAAAAATTCAGTATGTTCCATTTTGGAACTAACTGCCACTGATGGGAAAAAATATCAAACACAATTTTACAATCTTGACGCGATTATTTCAATTGGTTATAGAGTTAATTCAAAACGCGCTACGCAATTTAGAATTTGGGCAACAAAGACACTTAAGGAATATTTGGTTAAGGGTTACACCGTCAATGAAAAACGGCTTTTAGAAGCCAAGGAAAAATTTGAAGAATTGAAAAACATAATTACTTTTTTGCAAACTAAATCGCAGAAAGAATTATTAACAGGCCAATCGCAGGAAATTTTAAATTTGCTTTCTTCTTATGCTAAAACTTTGACTTTACTAAATAAATACGATGCAGGAGAATTGCAAGACATTAAGGGTGAAAAAACAAAATTTATTTTAAAATACGAAGATTGTTGGAAAATAATTGTTGAACTAAAAAAAGAATTGATTGCCAAAAAAGAAGCAAGTGATCTTTTTGGCAACCGAAAAGATGGAAGTTTTGAGGGAATTATTAAGGGATTGTATCAGACATTTGAAGGTAAGGAATTATACGCGACATTAGAAGATAAAGCGGCGCACTTTTTGTATTTTACGATTAAAGACCATCCGTTTACTGACGGGAATAAACGAACAGCATCATTTTTGTTCGTATATTTTTTAGATAAAACCAATTCTTTGTATCGCGAAAATGGCGAACGAAAAATAAATGATAATGCTTTAGTCGCATTAGCGCTTCTTGTTGCCGAAAGCGATCCAAAAGAAAAAGAAACCATGATAAAAATTATCAAAAATCTTTTAACGGATTAATTTTAAAAAATTCAAAAATTATGACAAAACATAAAACATTTAACATAATCCTGTCAGGCGTTGGCGGACAGGGCATAATAACCTTGCTTCAAATTTTAGCTGAGGCGGCTTTTATTGAAAATTACGATGTCAAAACATCTGAACTTCACGGCTTGTCTCAAAGAGGTGGCTCAGTGCTTGCTCATTTAAGATTTGGTAAAGAAGTTTTTTCTCCATTGATAAAACCAGCAGAAGCTGATTTAATTTTATCCTTAGAAATTTTAGAAGCAGCAAGAGCAATAAATTTTGCGAATCCGGAAACAATTTTTTTAATAGATAAAAAATATATTGCTTTTGAAAATTCTCTAACAGAGAATAAAATTTTAGAGCAATTAAAAAAATTTATTAAAAATGAAAGATTACATTTAATTAACGCTTCTCAAATTTGCCAAGAAAAATTAGGAGCAGAAATATTTTCAGGCATTTACCTATTAGGTGTTGCTATTTGTAAAAATTTAATTCCATTAAAATCAAAGTCCGTTTTAATGGCAATCAAAAAAATAATTCCAAAAAAATACCAAGACGCAAACATTAGGGCTTTTAATCTGGCGAGAACAAAATAAAC